>JAJXSP010000494.1 GCA_021784515.1 Myxococcales bacterium
CAGCGACGGCGCCCGCCGCGCCGGCGACGGTGGCCCCGGCCGCTCCGCCCGTGCGCGCGGCCGCCACGCAGAACGCCGCGCCCCCCGCGCCGAGCCCCTCCAGCGGCGCCTCGCTCGAGCTGGACATGAGCAGCGTGCTGTCGGACACGGCGCGCGCGCGGCTTCGCTCCCGCTCCAGCGACGCGATGAACGACCTGGTGGTCGACGCGCCGGTGCGCCGGCCGCAGCCGACTGCCCCGCGCCTCGCCGTCGCCGCGCCGCCGCCCTCCGCCGTCGAGATCGAGCCCTCGCCGAGCTACCGGCCGAACATCGGGCCGGGCGCCTCGTCCATCGAGGTGCAGCACATGGACTTCGATCCGTCGCCGAGCTACCGGCCGCCGACCATGCCCGTGCCGGCGCTGCTCCCGACGGCGCCGGTGGTGGAGCGCGTCGAGCGCGTCGAGCGCGTCGTGGTGGTCGAGGGTCCGGCGCCGGCGCGCGCGGCGGTGCGCCCGGCCGAGCCGCAGGGGCGATCGGCCGCCGTCGAGGCGCTGCTCACCGAGGCGGTGCGCCGCGGCGCCTCCGACGTCCACCTCCACGCCACGCTGCCGCCGCTCCTGCGCGTCGACGGCGAGCTGGTCACGCTCCAGGGCCGCCCGCCGCTGCGCCCCGACGAGACCGAGGCGATGGCGCGCGAGGCGCTCAGCCTCAACCAGCGCGAGCACTTCGAGCGCACGCGCGACATCGACTTCGCCTACTCCGTCCCCGGCCTCGGACGCTTCCGCGCCAACGCCTACCGCGAGCACAACGGCGTCGACCTCGTGTTCCGCGCC
The DNA here is from genome assembly GCA_021784515.1 of Myxococcales bacterium. GTDB lineage: Bacteria > Myxococcota_A > Polyangia > Palsa-1104 > SHYY01 > SHYY01. Next base: position 813 of record JAJXSP010000494.1, read on the forward strand.
ATCCCCGCCGAGCCGCCGTCGCTGGAGGCGCTCGGGCTCTCCGAGCTGGTGGGCCAGTTCTCCGGCCTGCGGCAGGGGCTGCTTCTCTTCACCGGCCCGTCGGGCTGCGGCAAGACCACCTCGATGGCGTCGCTGCTCGAGGAGATCAACCGCACGCGCAGCGCGCACATCATCATCGTCGAGGAGCCGATCGAGTTCCTCTTCCCGGGGCGGAAGAGCCTCGTGCGCCAGCGCCAGGTGCTGACCCACACCGGCTCGACGGCGCGCGCCCTCAAGGCGGCGCTGCGCGAGGACCCCGACATCATCCTCGTCGGCGAGATGCGCGACTTCGACTCGATCGAGGCGGCGATGACGGCCGCCGAGAACGGCAGCCTCGTCCTGGGCACGCTCACCACCAACAACGCGATCCGCACCATCAGCCGCCTGCTCGACTCCTTCCCGCCGGCGCGCCAGGCGAACGCGCGCGCGATGCTCGCCGAGGCGCTGCGCGGGGTGGTCTCGCAGCGGCTCGTCCGACGGGCGGAGGGGCACGGGCGCGTCCCGGCGCTCGAGGTGCTCGTCGTCACCGCCAAGGTCGCAGCGCTCATCCGCGAGGAGAAGCAGATCCAGATCCGCAGCCTGATGCAGGTCGGGCGGTCGCAGGGCATGCGGATCCTCGACGACTCGCTGCGCGACCTGGTGGCCGCGGGCGCGGTGACGAAAGAGGAGGCGCGCCTGCACGCCGACACGCCGGCGGCGTTCGCCTGAAAATCATGTCGCGAATCCACGAACTCTTGAAGCAGTTGAAGGAGCTGGGCGGCTCGGACCTGCACCTCGGCGCGGGCGTGCCGCCGCACCTCCGTATCCACGGCCACATCCAGCCCATGGCGGGCGCGGCGCCGCTCGACGACGCGACGCTGCGCCCGATGCTGCTCGAGCTCTTGCCGCCGCGGCGGCGCGAGGAGTTCGAGCAGCAGGCCGACCTCGACTTCGCCTTCGGCGTGGACGGGATCGCGCGCTTCCGCGCCAACTACCTCGTCCAGGAGGGCGGCGCGGCGGCGGTGTTCCGCATCGTCCCCGATCGCATCCCGGCGCTGGAGGATCTGCACCTCCCGCCCGTCGTCGAGCAGCTGTGCCACCTGCGCTCGGGGCTGGTGGTGATCGCCGGCCCGTCGGGCGGCGGCAAGACCACCACGCTCGCGGCGATCATCGACAAGATCAACTCGACCTACCAGAAACACATCGTCGCGGTCGAGGATCCGGTGGAGTTCGTCCACACCTCGAAGCGCTCGGTGATCTCGCAGCGCGAGGTGGGCACCGACACCGACAGCTTCAGCGCGGCGCTGCGCGGCGCGATCCGGCAGGACGCCGAGGTGATTGTCGTCGGCGAGCTGCGCGACCTCTAGACGATCCGCCTCGCGGTGACGGCGGCCGAGATGGGCTCGCTCGTCTTCGGCACGCTCTCGACGGCGACGGCGTCGAAGACGATCGACCGCATCATCGACACCTTTCCGCCCGACCAGCAGCAGCAGGCGCGCTCGACGCTCGCCGAGGCGCTGCAGGCGGTGCTGGTGCAGGTCCTCCTGCCCTCGGCCGCCGGCCCGGGGCGCGTCGCCGCCGCCGAGATCCTGCTGTCCGCGCAGGGCCTCTCGAGCATGATCCGCGAGGGCAAGACGCAGATGATCGACTCGGTGATCACGACCGGCAAGAAGGCCGGAATGCAGAACCTCGACGATTCATTGTGGGAGCTTTTGCAGGCCAATCAGATTCACGGGCCCGACGCCTATTTGCGGGCGAAGGACAAACGGCGATTCGAGGCCTACGCGAACGCGCCACAGGCCTGATCTCCTTCACTCGACTCCCCGCATTCCCCTTCCATTTCGCTCTCATTTTCGATTTTGCGGCGATCCGGCAAGGGCCCGATCAGGAATAAGTTGATCAGAGTTCGCCGTTGAGGCGCCCGATCCGGCGAATCGTGGGCCGTCGGCGAGGGCGGCCTCATCCTCCATCGCAACAACTTCTCGCAGACGTGGACCATGCAGGTCTCGAATGCCCAGGATGACCTCTGGGCGATCTGGGCGGACCCGGGCCTGTACACCTTTGCGACGGGCCACTGGGGCACGCTCCTGCGCGCCACCGACGGCGTGACGTGGAAATCGACGCCTTCGAACAACAATGAAGAGCTGTACGGCGTGTGGGGGACCGATTCGTTCAACGTCTTCGTCGCCGGAACGAGCGGGCTCGTGCTCCGCTCCCTCGACGGCGGAATGAGCTGGACGACGCTGCCGACCGGTTCGGCGCTGTCGTGTTTCTCGGTGTGGGTCGATGCCGGCAACGTCTACGCCGCCGGGCAATCGGGTCACATCCTCCACGGCCGGCTGTAGTCGATCTAATCGGCGGGGATCTGCATCTCGTACGCGGCCTTCATGCTCCGGTACGTCTCGGCGTCCTCTTTTTCGAGCGCCGCGAGGTCCTTCCTGGCTTGTCCCCAATTGGCGAGCTGAATGTCGAAATTGACCAGATCGCGCACGGCGTATTTGCGATCGTAGTTCGATTTGCCGGTCTGGATGCAGGCGAGCATGAGGCGGCGCGCTTCGGCCCATTGTTTCCCCGAGCTGTAGCAATGCGCCACCCGGCACAAATCCCATTTTTGCTGCGCTGACAGCCCGGCCACCTCGTCGGCCGCCTTCTGCTTCCCCTCCTCGACCTGCCGCTTGCTCTCGATCGCCTGCTCCACCGCCGACTTGGCGCCGCGGAAGAACGGGGAGGTAGGATAGCGGCGCATGAAGGCCTCGCCGTCGCGCAGCACTCCGTCGGTGTCCTTCAGGAAGCCGTCGGCGGTGATGACGTAATAGGCGGCCATCTCCGCGGCGTCGATCGCGCCCGGGTACTGCGTCTTCGGCTTGGGGGGCGGGCGGGCGACGATGGCGCGCGCCACCCCGACCAGCGTCCGATAGCGGCGCGCCTGCAAGAGCTCGTTCATCAGCGCCATCGCCAGCGGGGTCGCCTTGTCGCCGTCCGTCTCGCGATCGAGCTTCTGCTTCGTCTCGAGGATCTGCCGCTCCAGCGCCGCGTCGGCCGTGGCCTGGTATCCCTTGATGCGCTTCTCGAGCGCCGCCAGGTCGGCGAGCGCGTACGAGAACTCCGCGTCCTCGGCGAGGGCGAGCTGCAGCAGCTTCCGTCGCTGGTCGTCGTTCTGCGCCACCACCGCGTCGCCGTACAGCTCGAGGGTCCGCAGGCTCTTGATGGGCGGGCGCGAGCGCTGCGCGAACTGCCTCGCCCGCGAGGCGAGCCCCGCCGACTTGAGCAGCTCGGCGGTCACCTTGTCCTGCGCGCGGAAGAACTGCCGCTCGTCGTCGTCCACCTTCGCGCTGCCGACGACCTCCGCGGTCTCCACCCGCACGAAGCGC
>JAJXSP010000495.1 GCA_021784515.1 Myxococcales bacterium
CTTCACCGCCGCGAGGTAGGCCGCGCCGCCGATCTTCTTGAACTCGCCGTCGAGCTTCTCCTTCTCGATGTACTCGAGGCGCCGCTTCGACTCCGACCACAGCCGCTCGTGGGTCCCGCGCACGAAGGCGGCTCCATCGGGAAACAGGGCCCCGTGCAGCGACCGCGCGATCGCCACGTGCGGGTCCTTCGACGGCAGGCGCAGCGCGCCGGCGAGCCACGCCTCGGTGGCCGACCACGAGGCTTGCAGCAGCCGGTCGGGCGCCTCCTGGGAACCTTCGTCGATCGCCGGTCCGAGGCCGCCGCGCAGCGCCTCGGCGAGCGCCGCCTCCGCCGCCGCCACGCCTTCGATCGCATCGGCGAGGAGCGGCGGCAGCTTCCCCACCGACCGCGCCAGAGCGAGCACCTTCGCCGCCAGGGCCGCCCCCTCCGACGAATCCATCACCCCGAGCGACACCATCGATTGCGCATCGATCACGGGAACAACCATGTTCTCCCTCCCGAGGTCGCGCCGGCGCGAGGCCCGATGCCGCGCGTTGCGGGCGCGAAAACATGGCGATCGCGCGCTGTCAATTTCTCAGCCACCTTGAGGTAGGGCGAACCGCTGGATTCGGTCCCGGCGGCTACCTTGAGGTAGGTCCAAACGCCGGATTCGGTCCCGGCGGCTACCTTAAGGTAGGTCCAAAAGCTGGATTTGGTCCCGGCGGCTACCTTGAGGTAGGTCCAAACACTGGTTTTGGTCGCCGCGGCTACCTTAAGGTAGGTCCAAACACCTTCGGACGTCACGAACGTCACCACACGCTGGGGGGACGGTCTTGACTTTCGCCGAGGGTGGGCTCGGGGCAGGCGAGCGAAAGTCAAGGCCATCCCTCGTCTGACTGCGGGAGGCGGCTTTGGCCTTCGGACGTCTCGAACGTCACGAAAGACGAGGGACGCGTGTTTTGTTTCTTCGCCTCCCCCACCCCGAGTCACAACCGGCTCCAGTTGCACGCGAAGAAACGAAACACCGTCCCCCCAGCGAGTGGTGACGACCGCGACGCTTGAAAGACTGCGTGCGGCGGCTTCGGCCTTCGAACGTCTCGAACGTCACCACACGCTGGGGGGACGGATTTGACTTTCGCCGCGAGTGGGCACGGGGTGCGCAAGCGAAAGTCAAAGCCGTCCCTCGTCTGACTGCGTGAGGCGGCTTTGGCCTCCGGACGTCCGCGACGTCCGCGACGCCCGAAAGACGAGGGACGCGTGTTTTGTTTCTTCGCCTCCCCCACCCCGAGTCACAACCGGCTCCAGCCGCACGCGAAGAAACGAAACACCGTCCCCCCAGCGTGTGGTGACGTTCGATCCGGGACCCGACCACGACCAAAAAAGCTAAATTCGCGCGCGCCATGTCGCCCCCCGGACTCACCACCGCCGAAGCAGCCGAGCGCCTCGCGCGCTTCGGTCCCAACCGCATGACCGAGGAGAAGCGCGGCGCGCGGCTGCGCGAGCTGCTGCACACGCTGGCCGATCCGATGGCGCTCATGCTCGTCGCCGCCGGCGCGATCTACCTCGCGCTCGGCGAGACGCGCGACGGCGCGCTGCTCCTCGGCGCGCTGGTGCCGGTGCTCGGCGTCGACGTGCTCCTCGAGGCGCGGGCGCGCGGGGCGCTGGCCAAGCTCTCGGCGGCGGTGGCGCCGCGGGCGCGCGTGCTGCGCGACGGCGAGGAGCGCGAGGTGCCGACGGACACGCTGGTGCCGGGCGATCTCCTCCTGCTCGCCGACGGCGACGTGGTCCACGCCGACGCGGTGGTGCGCGAGGCCCGCAACCTCGCCCTCGACGAGTCCACCCTCACCGGCGAGTCCGAGCCGCAGGACAAGCGCCTTCTCGACGGCGCGCCCGAGAAGGCGGCCGACGAGGAGCGGGTGTGGGCGGGCTCGCTGGTGCTCGCCGGGCAGGGGCGCGTCGAGGTGGTGGCCACCGGCATGCGGACGCGCTACGGGAAGATCGCCGCGCTGGTGTCGGACGGGCCGACGGAGGAGACGCCGATCCAGCGGCGCACCGGCGCGATGGTGCGCAAGCTGGTCGTCGTCGCGGCGGTGGTGGCGGTGGCGGTGGTGGGGCTCGAGATCCTGCGCGGCGAGCGGGTGTGGAACGCGCTGCTCGGCGGGCTCTCGCTCACCATGGCGGCGCTGCCCGAGGAGTTCCCGCTCGTCTACACGCTCTTCCTCAGCCTCGGCGCGTGGCGGCTCGGTCGGCGCGGCGTGCTGGTGCGGCGGCTCGCGGCCGTCGAGACGCTCGGATCCACGACGGTGATCTGCGTCGACAAGACGGGCACGCTCACCGCCGGCCGCTTCGCGCTCGACGTGCACCTGGCGCTCGGGGGGGCGCGCGATCCCGACGCCGAGCGCACGCTCCTCGAGGCGGCGGTGCTGGCGTGCGAGCCGGAGCCGGCCGATCCCCTCGAGCGGGCCATCGTCGCGCACGCGACGTCGGACGGCGTGGACGCGGCCGAGCTGCACCGCCGCTTCACGCTGATCCACGACTACCCCTTCGACCCCGCGGGCAAGCACATGGCGCACGTGTGGGGCGGCGAGGGCGGCGCGCGGATCGTTGCCAAGGGGGCGCTCGAGGGGATCCTCGAACACTGCGCCGTCGAGGAGAGCGCGCGCGGCGAGATCCAGGGCGCGCTCGAGACGCTGGCCGCCCAGGGGATGCGCGTGCTCGCGGTGGCCGAGCGGCGCGCGGAGGAGTTCGCGGGTGACCGCGGCGTCGACGAGCGCGCGCTCAGGCTGCTCGGGCTGCTCGGGTTCCGCGACCCGCTGCGGCCCGAGGTGCCCGCCGCCGTCGAGGCGTGCCGGCGCGCCGGCGTGGCGATCAAGGTGATCACCGGCGACCACGCGCTCACCGCGCACGCCATCGCGCACGCCGCCGGCATCCCGCACAGCGACGAGGCGATCATCAACGGCGACGCGCTCGACGGTCTCTCGCCCGAGGCGCTCGTGGAGCGGGTGCGCGCCGTCAGCCTGTTCGCGCGGGTGCGCCCCGAGCAGAAGTTCGCCATCGTGGACGCGCTCCGGCGCGCGGGCGAAGTGGTGGCGATGACCGGCGACGGCACCAACGACGCGCCGGCGCTGCGACGGGCGAGCATCGGCGTGTGCATGGGCCAGCGCGGCACCGAGGTGGCGCGCGCGGCGGCCGACCTCGTGCTCTTGCGCGACGACTTCGACGCGCTGGTCGGCACGGTGCGCGAGGGGCGGGTGATCGCGCACAACATCCAGCGCGCGTTCCTCTACCTCATCGCCTTTCACCTGCCCGTCGTCGGGCTGGCGCTGCTCGCGCCGCTGGTCGGGCTGCCGCTCGTCCTGTTGCCGGTGCACCTGGTGTGGCTCGAGCTGATCGTCCACCCCGTCTCGGCGCTGGTGTTCGAGGGCGAGCCGCCGCCCACCGATGTCATGGCGGCGCCGCCGCGCCCCGCCGCCGCGCCGCTCTTGCCCGCGCGGCGCGTGCTGCTCTCGGCGATCTCGGGCGGCGCGCTCGCGCTCGGGGCGCTCGGGCTGTTCCGGCTGCGCCTCCCCGACGGCGAGGCGGTGGCGCGCGCGGCGGCGCTGGCGGTGGTGATCGCCGGCAGCCTGGCGCTGGTGTGGGCCGAGCGGGCGGGTACGCAGGCGTGGCACCGCGCGGGGATCCCGCGGCGGCCGCGCTTCTGGATCGTGTGCCTGCTCGTCGCGGCGAGCCTGCCGCTCCTGATCGAGTTCGCGCCGACGGCGCGCGCGCTCCAGGTGGCGCCGCTCGACGGGGCGGGCTGGCTGGAGGCGATCGGCGTGGCGCTCGCCGCCGTCGGGTGGCGCGCCTTCGGCTGGGGGGGCGAGAAGATCAGCGCGTGATGAGCGCGAGCACGCGGTCGACGGCGGCCGCGTCCTCGCCGCCGGTCGCGGTGACCTCGGGCGCGACGGGCGCCTCGTACTCGACGGCGACGCCGGGCAGCGCGATCGCAGGGCCGGCGGCGTACAGCCCCTTCGGGTCGCGGCGGCGGCACTCGGCCGGCGGCGCGTCCACGAACACCTCGACGAAGCGCGGGCTCGCCTCGCGGGCCGCCTCGCGCCACGCCCGCCGGTGCGCCGTCGCCGCGACGAGCGCCGGCAGCCCCTGACGCGCCAACAGCGCGGCGAGGCGGCCGAGGGTGGCGTAGAAGGCGGCGCGCGAGGCCTCGTCGTAG
>JAJXSP010000049.1 GCA_021784515.1 Myxococcales bacterium
CTCCGCGACGACGCCGAGCTGCGCTTCGACTTCCTGCAGAACCTCACGGCCGTCGACTGGCCGAAGAAGCCGGGAATCGAGGTCGTCTATCACCTTTATTCCTATTCCCTCAAACACTCCTTCGTGGTGAAGGCCGACCTGCCGCGCGATCGCCCGCTCATCCCCTCGGTGGCCGACGTCTGGGCTACCGCCGAATGGAACGAGCGCGAGCAGTTCGACCTCCTCGGCGTCGGCTTCTCCGGCCACCCCGATCTGCGGCGCCTCCTGCTGCCGGACGACTGGGAAGGCCACCCGCTCCGAAAAGACTACAAGGAGCAGCCGAAATACCGCGATATGTCCACCACGCGCCCGTCGCCGCTCGAGCTGCTGGTGGTCTACGACAAGGCCACTCCCGAGCAGAAGCTGGCGGCCATCGCGGGCGGCGCGGGCCCGGCAAAACCAGGATCGGATTCGGCCGATGAGTGAGCTGATCTTCGCCTGTCAGGACTTCACCGGGGCTGCCCATGAGTGAGCTGATCTTCGCGTACCAGGATTCCGGCGAAGAAATGACCCTCAACATGGGTCCTCAGCACCCGTCCACCCACGGCGTCATCCGCTTCATCATCAAGACCGACGGCGAGATCATGCACGAGGCGGTGCCCGATGTGGGCTACCTCCACCGCGCCATCGAGGGGATCGCCGAGAAGTGCAGCTACGAGGGCTTCATGCCCTACACCGATCGCGTGGATTACGTCTGCGCGATGACCGCCAATCACGCCTGGGCGGCCGCGGTGGAGAAGCTCGCCGACGCCAAGGTGCCCGAGCGCGGCGAGTACCTGCGCGTGATCTCCGACGAGCTGAACCGCATCTCGTCACACACCGTGGCGCTCGGCGCGATGGCGATGGACATCGGGGCCACCACGCCCTTCATGTACATCCTCCGCGAGCGCGAGTACGTCAACGACCTGCTCGAGATGCTGTGCGGCGCGCGGCTCACCTACAATTACCACCGCGTCGGCGGCGTCGGCTGGGACATGCCCACCGGGTGGCGCGACAAGGTGCTCTCGTGGCTCGATCACTTCGAGCCGATCATCGACGAGTTCGACCGCCTGATCTGCCGCAACGAGCTGTTCATCAAGCGGCTCGCCAACCTCGCGGCCGTCCCCGCCGCGGAGGCGATCTCCTTCGGCCTCGTCGGGCCGAACCTGCGCGCCTCGGGCGTCGACTTCGATTGCCGCCGCGACGTGCCCTATTCGGTCTATCCCAAGCTGCAGTTCAACGTCCCCGTCGGGCGCGGCGAGATGGGCGCCGTCGGCGACTCGTGGGACCGCTATTACGTCCGCCTCGAGGAGTGGAAGGAGTCGGTCAAGATCCTCCGCCAGGCGCTCGACCAGATCCAGGCCACCGAGCCCGATTTCTACACCCGCCCGAAGAAGCTCAAGCCGAAGGGCGACGCGATGGCGCGCGTCGAGTCGGCGCGCGGCGACATGAGCGTCTACGTCGTCGGAGAGGGCACCACCAACCCCTATCGCGCGCACTTCCGCACCGGCTCCTTCAACGCGATGAAGCTCATCCAGGCGAAATCGAGGGGACTGATGGTCGCCGACCTCGTGGCGCTCATCGCCTCGCTCGACATCGTCGCCCCCGAGATCGATCGATGAAGGCGATGAAGCGCATTTCCCTGTTCGCGCCGCTCGCGCTCCTTTGGGCCTGCTCCGCGCACCCCGACGCCGACATTCGCGACGTCCGCCCGCTCCAGATCGAGCGCGGCGACAAGGTCACCGTCGAGGCGTCGCACCCGCTGTTCTCCGTCGGCGCGCAGACCACCGTCACCTTCGATCGCATCGTGCTGCCGGGCGGAATGCCGCTCACCGTCCCCGGGCGCGCCGTCTCCCCCACGCGCGTGCTCTTCGACGCCGACCGCACCCTCGAGCGCACCATCGGCGCGGCCGGCGGCCACCTGGTTCAGGCGAGCACCGTCACCGTCGAGCAGAACCCCGCCGGAGTGAGGCGGGTCTACAAGTCGGCGCCCACGATGCCCTTCGAGCTCGACCTCTTCCCGGGCTCGCTCCAGAAGCTGGCGCAGGGAGTGGCCGACAAGATGGGTGGCGGGCTGTGGGGCTGGTTGGGTGTCACCGTCGAGGCGTCGCAGGGCGGCGTCGCGGTGCGCACGGTGCGGCAGCGGTTCGATCAGGCAGCCTTCTTCTCGAAGTGGGACACGGTGCCAATCGACGGCAAGGTGTCGCGCGCCGAGGCGCACGTCGGCCAGCCCAATGGCCTCCCGGCTGCCGAGTTCGACGCCCTCGACGCCAACCACGACGGTGTGATCGACAACTTCGACGTCGAGCACCAGTCCGACTCCGACGGCCCGGCGGCCCAATCCGGCCTGCGCGCCGGCGATCTCGTGGTCAGCGCCGACGGCCGCCCGGTGCTCGGCACGGCCGACCTCGCCGACGCCTGGAAGAAGGGCGACTCGGTCAATATCCAGCTCGGTGTGGTCCGCGGCGGAGCGCCCGTCACCGTCTCGCTTCCCCGCTTCGGCCGCCCCGTCGGGGTGCCGTCCTGGCTGATCTCCGCCCTCCTCATGCTCCTCGCCGCGACGATCATCGCGCTGCCGGTGCCGGTGATCGGCGGCCTCATCGTGGTATGGGAGCGCAAGATCTCCGCCTACATGCAATCGCGCCTCGGCCCCAACCGCGTCGGCCCCAATGGCTGGCTGCAGTGGATGGCCGACGGCCTCAAGCTGATCCTGAAAGAGGATCTGATTCCCAAGGACGCGGATCCCATCCTGTTCCGCTTCGCCCCCTACCTGGCATTCATCGGCCTGTTCCTCGTCTTCATGGTCCTGCCGTTCAGCCAGTGGATCATCGTCGCCGACCTCAACATCGGCCTCCTCTTCCTGCTTTCGGTGACCTCGCTCGTGGTGGTGTCGATCATCATGGGCGGCTGGTCGTCGAACTCGAAGTGGTCGCTGCTCGGCGGCATGCGCTCCGCCGCGCAGATCATCTCCTACGAGTTGCCGGCCTCGGTGTCGCTGCTCGGCATCGCCACCCTCACCGGCTCGCTCTCGACGGAGGCGATCGTTCGGGCGCAGGGCGGCCTGCCGTGGGACTGGTACCTCTTCCGCAATCCCTTCACCTTCGTCGCTTTCTTCGTCTACTTCATCTCGGCGCTCGCCGAGGGCAACCGCACCCCGTTCGACCTCCCCGAGGCGGAGTCCGAGCTGGTCTCGGGCTTCAACACGGAATACTCGGGATTCCGCTTCTCGCTCTTCCCGCTCGTCGAGTGGGTCAACCTCTTCGTGATCGGCGCGGTGGCCGGGCTGCTCTTCCTCGGCGGCTGGCGGATCCCGTTCGTCAGCCCCGAGTGGCAGGACCACAGCGGCTGGCTCCAGCTGGCCGGCTTCGGGATCTTCCTCGCGAAGATCCTGGCCATTGTCTTCGTGATCATCTGGATCCGCTGGACCCTGCCGCGCTTCCGAGTGGACCAGATGATGAACCTCTGTTGGAAGTTCTTCATCCCGATTTCCTTCGCCTGCTTCATCGGGGTCCTGCTCTGCGCCTGGGGCTTCCCGCCGCTCGTCGACAAGGCGGTTCGGGCGGTGACCTTCATCGCCGGCGGCTGCATTCCCGCGTTCGTGTTCGTGCAGAAGGTCCGACTGAATCGCTCGCGCTACCGGGAGCTGCAACTCAATCCGCTGCTGTAGCGCGCAAGGAAGACGAGCATGGCTGACGACGAAAAGGGCCTGGAGGCGGGTAGGGCAGGAGGGGAGGCGGACAATCGAGGCTACTTCGGCGCGATCGCGCAGTCGGCGAAGTCCGTGATGGAGGGGATGGCCATCACCTTCGCCGAGATGCTGCGCGTGGGGCAGAACCACACCACGGTGCAGTATCCCGATCGCACCGCGGTGCCCGTCGTCGACTCGCTGCCCGAGCGCTATCGCGGCTTCCTCGAAGTCGACATGGACATCTGCACGGGCTGCAAGGCGTGCGAGCGCGACTGCCCGATCAATTGCATCGTCATCGACCTCGAGAAGGTCGAGGGCGTGCGGGCGATGACCCGCTTCGACATCGATCTCGGCAAATGCATGTATTGCGGCATCTGCGTCGAGGCCTGCCCCACCGACTCCAAGGCTCCCGGCGACGAGGAGACCACGAAGTGCATTCGCATGACCCGGGAGTTCGAGGCCGCCACCTCCGACATCCACAGCCTCACCTTCCGCTTCATCCGCCCCGGCGACCACGTCATTCCCTTCAAGCCGAAGAAGGGTGAGGAGACGCCCACCCGACGCCGCGGCGAGATCGCCCGCGAGGTGCGCGCCAAGGCGATGGAGTACAACGTGCTCGCCTGCCACTGGGCGCTCGACAATGGCGCCGTCCAGAAGGAAGGCGGCGTCGAGCAGGTGGTGAAGGAGGACGTGCTCCTCGCCCGCGCGAAGGAATTGGAGGCGCTGGTCAAGCCGGTGGCCGCCGACGCGAAGGGCCTGGAGGACGTGCTCTACAACCAGGCATTGGCGCAGACCGACTGCGAGGCCTGCGGCTGGCCGACCTGCCGCGCCTACGCGGTGGCGATGATCAACGGCAAGGACAAAGACTTCTTCAAGTGCGAGCCGGGCGGCGCGCAGGCCACCCGCGACATGAACCTCATCTTCCAGATCCGCCTCGGCAAGCCGCCCGAAGAAGCGGCCAAGGCGGCGGCGAAGGTGACGCTGACGCACCACAAGAAGTAGCCCCGAGCTGCGGCCGAAGGAACCGAATGGGAATCCGATGGACCTGAGCACTCTGATCACGCCGGGAACGCTCTTCTTCTTCATGCTGGCCGCGGTGACGCTGGTCTCCGCGCTCGGCGTGGCGCTGGCGCCGAACATCCTTTATTCGGCGTTCTCGCTGCTCGGGACGCTGGGGGGCGTGGCCGGGCTCTACCTGCTCCTCGGCGCCGACTTCGTCGGCATCGTGCAGGTGCTCGTCTACGTCGGCGGCATCCTCGTCCTGATCCTCTTCGCGGTCCTCCTCACCAACAAGCTCGGCGAATTGAAGCTGAACAACCTGTCCACCGGATTGATGGTCGGCGCGCCGGCCGCGGTCGCCCTGCTCGCCCTGATCGTGAAGGGCGTCACCACCACCGCCTGGCCGCTCACCGAGGAGGCTACGGCGCCCACCACCGCCCGCCTCGGCGATTCGTTCCTCCGCGAGCACCTGCTGCCCTTCGAATTGGTGTCGCTCGTCCTCCTGATGGCGCTCGTCGGCGCGATGGTCATCGCGCGCCGCGCGGCCAAGGAGGAGGGGCGGAGCGTCCCCGAAGAGTCCCACGACCGGCTGGTCGGATAACCCATGAGCGCGATCCTCACCATCGGTTTGAATCACTACCTGCTCCTCTCGGCGGCGCTGTTCGCCATCGGCCTGCTCACCGTCGCCACGCGGCGCAACGCCGTCGCGGTGCTGATGGGGGTCGAGCTGATCCTGAATGCCGCCGCGCTCAACTTCGTCGCCTTTTCGCACTACGTGGAAGGGACGGTCGGGGGCCAGGTGTTCGCCGTGTTCATCATCGTGATGGCCGCGGCCGAGGCGGCGATCGCGCTGGCCATCGTCCTGTCGATCTTCCGCCACTTCAAATCCATCGACGCCAACGACACGTCGACGCTGAGAGAGTAGCGGTTCAATAATGGAAAACCTGACCGCGGTCGTCCAGACCACGCACCACTTTCCCTGGCTGTTCCTGATTCCGCTGTTCCCGCTTCTCGGGTCGGCGATCAACGGACTCCTCGGGAAGAAGCTGCAGGACCGTTTCGGCAAGCAGGCGCCGCACACCATCGCCATCGGCGCGATGGTGGCCGCGGCGACGGTGGCGATCATCTCCTTCGCCAACCTCCTGCGCCTCGACGCGAGCGAGCGCACGCTGCTCGACGTGGTCTTCCCGATGATCCACGTCGGCGCCTTCCGCGTCGACATGGCCTTCGCGCTGGACCCGCTGTCGGGGATGATGGCGCTGATCATCACCCTCATCGGCACCGGCATCCACGTCTACTCGACCGGCTACATGGCCGACGAGCCCTCCTACTGGCGCTTCTTCTGCTACCTCAACTTGTTCGTCTTCTCGATGCTGCTGCTGGTCCTCGGCGACAGCATGATCATCATGTTCTTCGGCTGGGAGGGCGTCGGCCTCTGCAGCTACCTCCTGATCGGCTTCTGGTACAAGGAGAAGAAGAACGCCACCGCCGGAATGAAGGCGTTCGTGGTCAATCGCGTCGGCGACTGGGGCTTCGTCACCGGCGCATTCCTGCTCTTCTGGGGGCTGGGCGGCGGCTGGTCGCAGATGCCCGGGCAAAGTGGCCAGTACGTGCGCGACCTGCCCAAGACCGACGAGCAGGTGCGCGCCCTCGATGATCAGGTGTCGGGCGCGCACGTCGACGTGAAGACGGTCGCCGAGGTCGAGGCGCCCGAGGCCGAAAAGGGCGAGCACGGGATGCTCGAGGCGAAGGCGCCGCACGGGCACGCGGGTCGCCGCTACGCGGTGCCGATCGGCCCCACCGTCTCGTTCCGCGAGCTGCGCGATCAGCTCGCCATTACCCACGACGGCAAGCGCCCGCTCGTCGACGGCGGCACGCTGCCGATCACCGTCACCACGGAGCGCCCGGGAGTGGCGAAGGCGTCGCAGCAGAAGATGGCGCAGTTCGAGGGACTGGCCAACAAGACGGTGTGGGGCATTCCCCTCGTCTTCCTGATTTGCCTGTGCTTCTTCATCGGCGCGACCGGCAAGTCGGCCCAGCTGCCCCTCTATATCTGGCTGCCCGACGCGATGGCCGGCCCGACGCCGGTCTCCGCGCTGATCCACGCCGCGACGATGGTCACCGCCGGCGTGTACATGATCGCGCGGCTCAACTTCCTGTTCGTGCTCTCGCCGGGCGCGATGACGATCGTCGCCTGCGTCGGCGCCCTCACCGCGCTCTTCGCGGCGACCATCGGTCTCTTCCAGTACGACATCAAGAAGGTGCTCGCCTACTCGACGGTGAGCCAGCTCGGATTCATGTTCATCGGCGTCGGCGTGGGGGCCTATTGGGCCGGCGTGTTCCACCTCCTCACGCATGCCCTCTTCAAGGCCTGCCTGTTCCTCGGGTCGGGCTCCGTCATCCACGGAATGCACCATTTGACGCACCACCGCGAGCACCACGCGCACGGCCACGGCCATGGCCACGACTCGCACCGCGACCCGCGCCTCGTGGCTGACCCGCTCGACCCTCAGGACATGCGGAACATGGGCGGCCTTGCCACCCTGATGCCGTGGACGCGAAAGACCTATTTGATCGCCTGCTGGGCGATCGCCGGCTTTCCCTGGGCGGCGGGCTTCTTCTCGAAGGACGAAATCCTCTGGAAGGCGTTCTCCAACGGCTCGACGTTGGTGCCGGGCTGGCTGATCTGGCTGGTCGGCCTGATCGCCGCCACCTTCACCGCCTTCTACATGTTCCGCTCCTATTACATGACCTTCTATGGCCGCACGCCGTCGGCGGAGCACGTCGAGCACGTCCACGAGTCGCCGAAGAGCATCACCTATGTCCTCTGGGCGCTCGCCGGGCTCTGCCTGATCGTCGGCCCGGTGCTCGGGTTCCCGGCGCTGATCGGCAAGCTGTGGCACGGCGAGCCGGTGCTGGAGACCTGGCTCGAGCCGGTGACTCAGTTCACCAAGCTCACGCTCGTCGGTGAGCGCGCGTGGAAGGAGCTGCCGGCGGTCGAGGTGGCGTTCATGCTGCTTTCGATCGGGGTGGCGACCCTCGGCTGGTACGTGGCGAAGTCGCTCTATTTCGATCTGGCCGCCTCCGAGGCGCGCCTCCTCGCCTGGAAGTCGAAGTACCGCGGCATTCACAGCCTGGTGTTCGACAAGTACCGGGTGGACGAGGTCTACGCCGCCACGGTGGTGCAGTGGTTCCGCGAGTTCGCCGACCTCTTTGCCTGGATCGACACGCACGTCATCGACGGCGCGGTCAACATGATGGGCACCATCTCGAAGGGCGTGGCATGGTTCAACAGCGCCATCGACAAGTACCTCGTCGACGGCGCGGTGAACTTCGTCGCCGACTCGGTGATCTTCAGCGGCGGCCGGCTGCGCCGCCTCCAGACCGGCCGCATCAATCAATACCTTCTCGGGGTCACCGCCGGAATCGTGGTGATCGTCCTCGTCGCCTATCTCGTCTGACGCGACAATGTCCGAACCAACGTCGAAGCGAAGCAAGATGAGGAGCGCAACTCCGATGAACCGTTCCACCAAGGTTGCTGGGATCCTCGCCCTCGCCCTTTGGGCGAGCGCCTTTTCAACCGCCCGCGCCGACGGCGGAAAACCGCACCTCGTGATCCGACCGAGCACGATCGAGTTCGGAAAGGGCGGCGGCGAGGCGGAGGTGGCGCTGGAGAACACGGGCACCGCGCCGCTCGCGATCCAGCACGTGCGGGTGGCCGACCCCGCCGACGGCTTCTCCGTCCTCGACGGCCCGAAGGTGATCGCGCCGGGCCAGGCGACGACGGTGAAGGTGACCTATGTGCCGCAGCGCGGTCGCACCCAGGCCTTCGGTGGACTCCAGGTCTACTCGGATGACGAGAGCTACCCGGACGACCCGCGCACGCCCGGCGTCGACCACGTGGCGGCCGCCGCGCTCCAGGCCAATCCCTCGTGGCTGCTCTCGGGGATGGTGTTCATCCCGCTGCTCGGCTGCCTGCTGGTCATGTTCGTGCCGAAGGGCAAGGACCACCTGGTGAAGTGGGTGGCGCTCGCCGTCGCCGCGGTGCCGGCGGCGCTCGCCGTGCTCCTGTTCGTGAAGTTCGACCGCAGCGTGTCGATGGCCTCGGGCAACTATGGATTGCAGTTCATCCAGCACTCGGTCTGGATCCCGAGCTTCAACATCGAATTCTACTTCGGCGTCGATGGGCTCTCGGTGTCGATGGTGCTCCTCACCGCGCTCGTCTCGCTCGTCGCGGTGGGCGCCTCCTGGGGAATCAGCAAGTACGTCCGCGGCTACTTCGCGATGTTCCTGCTCCTCGAGGCAGGGATGATGGGCGTGTTCTGCGCCCTCGACTTCTTCCTCTTCTACGTGTTCTGGGAGGTGATGCTCCTGCCGATGTACTTCCTCATCGGCATCTGGGGCGGCCCGCGGAAGGAGTACGCGGCGATCAAGTTCTTCCTTTACACCCTCGCCGGCTCGGTGCTGATGCTGCTGGCGCTGATCGCGATCTACTACAATTCGAGCGCCACCACGCTGGTCAATGGCGCGCCGGCCGCGCACTCCTTCGACCTGATGAGGCTCTCCTACGTCGACGCGCCGCGCTTCGCCTCCGCCGGCCTCACGCTGCTCGGGTTCGAGTTCGCCAAGGTGGTCTGGATCGGCTTGTTCATCGGCTTCGCGATCAAGATCCCGATGTTCCCGTTCCACACCTGGCTCCCCGACGCGCACGTCGAGGCGCCCACCGCGATCTCCGTCATCCTCGCCGGCGTGCTCCTCAAGATGGGCACCTACGGCATCCTGCGAATCAACTTCGGGCTCCTCCCCGGCGCCAGCGTGTGGGCGGGCGAGGCGATGGCGGTGTTCGGCACGATCAACATCCTCTATGGCGCCTTCTGCGCATTCGCCCAGAAGGACCTGAAGAAGCTGGTCGCCTACTCGTCGATCAGCCACATGGGCTATTGCCTGGTCGGAATGGCCGCCTTCACCCAGACCGGATTCAATGGCGCCGTGATGCAGATGTTCAATCACGGCACCATCACGAGCATGCTGTTCATCCTGGTCGGCGTGATCTACGACCGCGCCCACACCCGCGAGATCGACCGCTTCGGCGGCATGGCGACGCAGATGCCGGTGTACGCCGCGTTCTTCGGGTTCGCCTTCATGGCCTCGCTCGGGCTGCCGGGCCTCTCGGGATTCATCGGCGAGGTGCTGGTGTTCCTCGGCGCCTTCCCGGTCTATCGCGTGGTGACCATCCTCGCCGCGACGGGCGTGATCTTCACCGCCGCCTATCACCTGTGGGCGATGCAGCGCATTCAGCTCGGCAAGTGGAACGAGGCCAACTGGCCCGATCGCTCGCACTTCCCCGATCTCTCGACGCGCGAGGTGCTGACGCTCGTGCCGATGGCGGCGATCGTGCTGGTGCTCGGCTTCTGGCCGGCGCCGATCCTCGACCTGGTTGGCAATGGAATGAGCGACTTGCTGGCGCACGTGTCGCAGCATCAGGGCGCCGCCGCGCTCGCGGTGATTCCGTAAAATGGGTGGCGACCTGACCATCGCTTTGGACAACGTCCAGAGCCTTCGCTACTTCGCGCCGGAGTTGATCCTCTCCGTCGGGATCCTGGCGATCCTCGTGGCCGACCTCGTCGTCGGAAAGCCGGACCGCAAGCGGTCCTTTGGAGTGGCGGCGGTTTCGCTCGCCATCGCGCTGGTCGCCACCCTCGCCACGATGGATGGCCGCGCGCGCGGGCTGTTCGGCGGCCTGATCGCGCGCGACCCCTTCACCGACTTCTTCAAGGTGCTGTTCATCGTCACCAGCGCCCTGGTCGGCGTGGCGGCGCTGCGCTCCCGCGATGCGATCGAATACCGCCCCGGCGAACTCCAGGACAAGGAGTCGGGCGAGTTCTACGCGCTCCTCCTCACGTCGACGATCGGGATGTTCCTGATGGCGGCGGCCACCGATTTGCTGATGGCCTTCCTCTCGCTGGAGCTGGTTTCGATCCTCAGCTACATCCTCGCCGGCTTCAAACGCCGCGACCGCAAGTCGTCCGAGGCGTCGCTGAAATACGTGATCTACGGCGGCGTCGCCGCGGGCGTGATGCTCTACGGAATGTCGCTGCTGTATGGCATTTCGGGCTCCACCAATCTCTCCACGATCTACCAGGCAGTGGCCGCCTCGCGCTCGACGCTGGTGCTGGTGATCGCCGTGGTGCTGTGCATGGCGGGCTTCGGCTACAAGATCGCCAGCGTGCCGTTCCACATGTGGTGCCCCGACGTGTACGAGGGTGCGCCCACGCCTGTGACCGCGTTCTTCGCCGTCGGGCCCAAGGCGGCGGGCTTCGCGCTCCTCCTCCGTTTCTTCAATGGCGCGATCCCCGAACAGATCCACACCGACCTGTTCGCCAATTCGCCCTGGCCGCTGGTGCTCGGGCTGATCGCCGCGGCGACGATGACGCTCGGCAACCTGGCCGCGATTGGCCAGTCGAACATCAAGCGCCTGCTCGCCTACTCGTCGATCGCCCACGCCGGCTACCTGCTGCTTGGGCTGTGCTCGTTCTCCGCCGACGGACAGCGGGCGATCCTGCTCTATCTGGTCACCTACCTGTTCATGAACCTCGGGGCGTTCCTCGTCGTGCTGGCGATGTCGGACGCGGGCCTCGGCGAGGAGATCGCCGACTACCGGGGATTGGGAATGCGGGCGAAGTTCCCGGCGCTGGTGATGGCGATCTGCCTGTTCTCGCTCACCGGCCTGCCGCCCTTTGCCGGGTTCTTCGGGAAGTTCTATCTGTTCGCGGCGCTGATCGCGAAGGGCGGATCGCTGAATGTCGCCCTGGCGCTGATCGGCATTCTCAATAGCGCGGTGTCGCTCTACTACTATGCGCGCATCCTGAGGGCGATGTACTTCGACAAGCCGGCCAGCGAGGCGCCAATCGTCGCCGCGCCGATCCACGCCTGGAACATGGGTGCGATGGCCGTCGCGACGCTCGGGATGTGGATCGCCTGGACGCCGCTGGTGGGATGGGTGAACGCGTCGATGGCGCAGTGGTACCCGAGGGCGCAGACGATCGTCACGGCCGCGCTCCGGTAGAGATGCTCGCCGACGTGCGGCGCGCCTGAGCGCGATGGCCACGCCGCCTCCCTCGCCCGTCTCCGCCGCGCGGCGCGGCGCCGCGATGCTCGCGTTCGCCTCGGTGACCTTCGGCGTGATGTCGTTCGTCGCCAAGCGGGCGAGCGGGCACCTGCCCGGGCCCGAGGTCGCGCTGTTCCGGTTCCTCGTCGGCGCGGCGGCGGTGGGCACCGCGATGCTGTTCGGGCTGCGCCTGCGTCCGGTGAGCCTGCGCGGGCTGTTCCTGCGCGGCTTCTTCGGCGGCACCGCGGTGCTCTTCTTCTTCATCGCGATCGCGCGGCTCTCCGTCGGGATGGCGACGCTGCTGAACTACACCTCGCCGGTCTTCACGGCGATCTTCGCGGCGATCTTCCTGCGCGAGCGGCTGCGCCCGCGGACCATCGCCGCCCTCGCGCTGACGACGGTGGGCGTGGCGCTCGTCGCGCGCGGCAACGCCCCGCCGGGCAGCTTCGGCTTCGGGCGCTGGGAGGCGATGGGGCTGCTGTCGGCGATGCTCTCGGGCGCCGCGGTGACGACGATGCGCTTCGTGCGGCGTACCGACGGCACGTGGGAGATCTTCGGCGCCTTCTGCGTGATCGGCGCGGCCACCTGCGCGGGCCCGGCGATCCACGGCTGG
This sequence comes from Myxococcales bacterium, assembly GCA_021784515.1. Classification (GTDB taxonomy): domain Bacteria; phylum Myxococcota_A; class Polyangia; order Palsa-1104; family SHYY01; genus SHYY01. Next base: position 12,427 of record JAJXSP010000049.1, read on the forward strand.
GTGAGGCCGACGGCGCACGACGCGGCGCTGGTGGTGACGGTGGGCCTGCTGGCGGTGGTGGCGCAGCTCGCCTTCACCTGGGCGATGCGCTACGTCCGCGCCGCGACGGCGGGGGTCTTCTCCCAGCTCACGCCGGTGACCGCGCTCGTGCTCGGCGTGGCTGCGCTCGGAGAGGCGGCTCACCCGATCGCGCTCGGCGGCGCGGCGCTCACGCTCTGCGGGGTTGCGTGGAGCGCGCTGCCGTCGGCCTCCGAGCGACCGGGCGCCGGCGCCGATCAGGTCGGCGCGAGCGCCGGGTCGTAGCAGAGGTAGAGCAGCCCGCCCTCGCGCGTGCCGGCGTCATGCGCGGCGGCGCACAGGTTCCGCAGCAGCTCGACGAAGTCGCCCGGGTCGCCGTGGTCGGCGCCGTTGGGCGAGGCCAGCTCGGCGGCGACGAGGATCGGCCACGCGACGCGTTGCTCGTCGCTGAGCGCGACCGCGCGGGCGAGCCCGTCCATCACCGCGGCGCGGGGGCCGTCCGCGTCGCGCACCAGCTCCGCGAGCGCGCCCGCCGCCGCCATCGCCTCGTCGGGCGGGAGCAGCGTCGCGGTCGCCTCGAGCCATCGCCACTCGCCGCCGACGCGCGCCGCGAGCGCGCCGCAAAGGTGCGTGGCCAGCCCATCGCGCGACCACGATCGCCGCGCGCCGGGCAGGAGGTGCCGCGCCAGCGCGCGCCACGACGGGAGCGCGTGGTAGTAGCCGGGCAGCTCGGTGAAGGGGATCGCGCGCAGACCGGCCTCGGCGCGGCGCAACTCGTCCACCTGCTCGTCGAGGGCCGCGCAGCGCTCGGCGGGGACGACCACGAACTCGTGCTTGATTCGGTTCGACACGGGGCCGGGAGAGTAGCGCGCTTTTCGCACGCGCGACGCAATCAATGAATGAGCCGTCCGATGTCGAAGACGGTGATGATCAGCAGCAGGCCGAGGAGCGCGAGGATGCCGACCATGTGGATCCGCTGCTCGAGCAGCTGGGGGAACTTGCGCCGCGAGATGCCTTCGTAGCCGAGGAAGATCAGGCGGCCGCCGTCGAGGGCGGGGAGCGGCAGCAGGTTGAACAGGCCGAGCGCGACGCTGATGCTGGCGATGAACCACAGCCCATCGGCGGGGCCGTGCTTCAGCTCGCCGCGCAGCTGGCTCACCATCCCGACCGGGCCCGCCAGCTCGACCTTCTGGCGGCCGCTGATCATCTGCCCGATCGACTCGAGGATGATCGGCGTCGTCCGCACCGGGAAGACCAGCCCGTCGATGAAGGCACGCCCGATGGGCACCGCGACGAACTCCTTGCGCGGCCAGATCACGATGCCGATCCGCCAGCGTCCCTCGCTCTTCTCCGGCTGGATGGTGTAGCTCTTCCCGCTGCCCCCGCGGACGACCTCGATCTTCACCGCGCGACCCTCGGCCTGCTCGATGATCCGCGACACATCGTTCATGTGCTTGACGACCTGCCCGTCGATGGAGATCACCTCGTCGCCGACCTGCAGGCCGGCCTTCGCGGCCGGCTTGCCGTCGACGACGTCGCCGACGAGCGGGAGCTTCCCCTCGCGCGGCTCACCCCAGGCCATGTAGACGCCCGCCATCATCAGCGCGGCGAAGAGGTAGTTCGTGCCGGGGCCGGCGGCGATGGTGGCGAGGCGCTGCCACACCGGGCGGCGCGGATAGGAACGCGGGTCGTCGGCGAGGATGCCTTCGTCGTTCGGGTTGAGGCCGGCGATCTGCACGAAGCCGCCGAGGGGGATCCAGCCGATCTGGTACACGGTCTCGCCGCGTTTGAAGCTCCCGAGCGCCGGGCCGAAGCCGATCGAGAAGCGATCGACGCGCATCCCGCACAGCCGCGCGACGAGGAAGTGGCCGGCCTCGTGGATGATGATGAGCACGCCGAGGGAGACGATGGCGAGGACGAAGCTCAGCATGGCACGGAGCCTAGCACGGCTTGGTCCACCTGCCCGGCGAGCCAGCCACGCGGGCGCGCTCGGGTGATCATCCGCCCGCGCGCGTGCTCAGGTGCTCAGAACCGCGGGTGCGCGCGCAGCGACGCGCGGAGGCGCGAAAGCAGGCCGTCGCGGCACGGCAGCGCCGCCTCGTCCACGGCGAGCCGGCGGAGGCGGGCGAGAAACAGGACGCGGCGCGCGAGGGCGCGTGGATCGCGGTGGTGCACGAGGCTGCGGTGCAGCTTCAGCGTCCTTGTGCGGTGCAGCAAGAGGTGGCCGCCCGCGAGCGCGAGCGCGGTGCGATCGCCGGCGAGGCGGCCGAGCGCGTGGGCGATCGCCACCAGCGGCGGATCGGTCCGCGCGTCGAGGAGGAGCAGGGCGTGCCCGCGGGCCACCTGCGCGCCGCGGACGAAGGCGCGCCCGACGTCGGCGCCGGCGATCACCCGCAGCTCGGGCAGCTCGCGGGCGAGCAGGGCGCAAAGCGGCAGGGTGTTGTCGGCCGACCCCTCGTCGACGGCGAGGATCTCGGCGCGCACGCCGAGCGCGCGGAGGTGTTCGGCGACCCGCCGGATCACGTGGCCGGCGCGCTCCTCGTCGTCGCGGCAGGCGACGAGCACGCTGAGCTCGAGATCGGGGCCGCTGTCGATGGAGGGCCACATGCTGACGCGACCTGTCAGCATGGGCCATGCCGGGCCGCACGTCGCGCATCCGCCGCGCGCGGCGCGGGCGCGGGCGCGTCGCGCGGCGTGTCGACTGGTACGGGCGGTTCGCAGCGCGCAGCGCCGTTCGCACCGTCGAGGAGCTGCCCGAGCAGGCGCGGCCCGACGGCGGGCCAGAGGTGGCGATCGCCCGTGTGGCGGGCGTTCGCCGCGAGCCGCTCGCGCAGCGACGGGTCCTCCGCGAGGCGATCGAGCGCCTGCCGCAGCGCGGGCGCGGTCGGCGTGACGAGCAGCCCATCGACGTCGTCGCGGATCACCTCGGGCGCGCCGCCGACGCGGGTGGCGATCACGGGGAGCCCCGCAGCGAGGCCCTCGAGCAGCACCGTCGGCGTCCCCTCGGTGCGCCCGTCGGGGAGCGCGCGCGAGGGCACCACGAGCAGGTCGGCGGCGGCGAGGAGGTCGTGCTTCGCCGCGCCGCGCACCTCGCCGACGAACCGCACGCGCGGCCCGAGCGGCACAGCCGCCCCTCGAAGCGACCCACCGAGCGGCCCCTCGCCGGCCACCACCAGGTCGAGCGACGGAGGCAGCGCCGCGAGCAGGAGCTCCACGCCCTTTACCGGCACGAGGCGCCCGAGGTAGAGCGCCGTTGTGCGTTGCAGCATCCCGAAGCGGGCGCGGCCGCGCGCGCGGTCGCCGGATGGCGCCTCCACGCCCATCGGCACTACGCGGCCGGGTGCGCCGTCCACGACGAGGTGGCGCGCGGCGTAGACCAGGTCGGCGCGGGTGGACAGGCGGCGCAGCCAGCGGCGGCCGATCGTGCTGCGTTGCAACAGTGCGACGTCCGAGGAGTGGGCGATCGCGAGGTGCGGCGCGCGTCGGCCGAGCGCCGCGAAGGCGGCCTCGACCGCCAGCGCCGAGGGGACGACCCAATGCGACACCACCGCGTCCCACCGCCCGGCGCGCCGCGCCGCCCGCAGCGCGAGGCGCGCCTGGAACGACGCCGCGTGCGCCCACGCGAGGCCGCCCTGCGCGAGCGCGTCGGGCGCGCCGCCGTCGTAGAAGAGCCCGCCGCCGTCGATTCGCTCGACCGGGATGCCGTCGACGAGCGGCGCTCCGGGGCCGGCGGCGATCACCTCCACCGCGTGGCCCGCCTCGACGAGGAAGCGCGCGAAGCCGGCCACGAAGGCGCCGGCGGGGTCGCCCGATTCGCGCGGGTACGAGGTGGTGACGCACCCGATCCTAGCGATCGCTCGACTCCGCGGCCTCGAGATCATCGCACGGCGGCGCGGGCGGAGCGACCGCCGGGCGCCACCTGCTGCGTCGCAGCAAGCCGCCGGTGGCCAGCCGCCGGGCCCACGAGCGGAGCAGCACCCACGAGATCGGATAGAGCACCGTGCGCGGCGAGATCCCCGAGCGCCACGCCGGGCCGTAGACCGCGCGCACCGGCACGTCCTCGACGCGCAGCCCGGCGGCGTGAAGCCGCGCGAGGAGGTCGTTCGGGTAGCCGTAGCGCGGGAAGAGTCCGGCCACGTCGATCGCCTCGAGGGCGCTCCGCGACGCCGCCGTGTAGCCGCACTGCGAGTCGAAGACGTGCCAGTAGCCCGAGGTCGCCTTCGTCGCCAGCGACAGCAGCACGTTTCCCACGAGGCGCGCCCTCGGCATCACGCGCAGTACCTCGCGCGAGGCGAAGCGGTTGCCCTTGGCGTAGTCGGCCCGCCCGTCGGCGATCGGGTCGAGCAGCCGCGGCAGGTCCGCCGGGTCCATCTGCCCGTCGCCGGCCATCACCGCCGCGACGTCGGCGCCGAGCTCGAGAGCGCGCGCGTAGCCGGTCGCGATCGCCGCGCCCACGCCGCGGTTGTGGCCGTGGCGCAGCACCTCCAGCCGGCGCCGCCCCTGCTGCAGCGCCCGCAGCGCGAAGCGGTAGGTCTCATCCTGCGAGGCGTCGTCGACGACGAGCACGTGATCGACGAAGGCCGGCACCGAGCGCACCGTCGCCGCGACCGCCCGCTCCTCGTTGAACGCGGGGATCACCACCGCGACGCGAAGGCGTCGATACATCAGTTGCAGGGCGTGTCGGCGTTGTCCATGAGGCACTCGACCGCCTTGTTGGTGGCGTCGTCGACAACGACCTGAACATTGCCGAAGTCCGCCTTCCACGCGCGCGGATACAGCCTCGTCGCGCCGCCGACGTCTCCGTAGGTGAGGTTCATCCGGTACTTTTGCGGGTCGGGCTGGATGCCGACCGCCTTCCACACCGTCGCCGCCACGTCGCCCGAGGAGCTCGTGGGCGCGGGGAAGTTCATCGGCTTGTTCGGCTTCACCGTCGAGCACGAGGCGTTGCCCGACTCGCCCGAGAGGGTGGCCACGTAGAGCTTGTTCGTCGTCGGGGACCAGAAGTCGATCACCCACTCGCCGCCGTTCATCCCGTTCTCGGCGCGCCCCGTCACGCTCAGCGCCGTGCCGTCGATCTCCGACAGCGCGGCGTCGGCCTGGAAGCCCTGCAGCACCGGGAGCGCGACGGCGAGCGCGCCCGCCACGTCGCCCGTGTAGGCGGCGAGGTTCATGGTCTGCGAGGCGCAGCTCGCCAACGCCATGTCCGGGCCGGCGTCGGCGCTGGAGCCGCCCCCGCACCCGGCGGCGGCGAGCATCACGACGGCGAGGAGGCAAGGCGCGGCGCCAGCTCTCATGGGCGGGACCTTAGCACAGTGTCCGGCGCGCAGCCGGCCAGCGGGCGATTGCCCTTGACGCCCGGCGATCGCGTCGTGATACTGCTCAGACGTACAGCAACCGACCCTCGGCCCTCGACGGGCGAGGATGCCCGGCGCGAGCCGGAGGAGGTGGTCCATGGCCGGCGGAGTCAACAAGGTCATCATCATCGGAAACCTCGGGGCCAACCCCGAGCTGAAGTACCTGCCGTCGGGACAGGCGGTCTGCGAGATGCGCCTCGCCACGACCGACACCTACAACGACAAGCAGGGACAGCGGCAGGAGCGCACCGAGTGGCATCGCGTGGTGTGCTGGGGCAAGACCGCGGAGAACGCCGCCAAGTACCTCGAGAAGGGGCGGCAGGTGTACGTCGAGGGCCGGCTGCAGACGCGGTCGTGGGACGACAAGGACGGCAACAAGCGCTACACGACGGAGATCGTCGCGCAGCAGGTGGTCTTCCTCAGTGGTGGCGGCGGCGAGCGGGCCGCGCGCGCGCCCTCGCCCTCGCCTGACCGCGTCGAGCAGCGCCCGCCGAGCAGCGCGGGCGGTGGTGGCGCGGCCCACGAGGCGCCCCCGGCCGACTTCGGCCCCGGCCCGGGCGACGACGACATCCCCTTTTAGACGCCG
>JAJXSP010000050.1 GCA_021784515.1 Myxococcales bacterium
GGGGTGAGCTGGATGATCGCCGGCACCGGTCGCCTCCCTTCAGATGTGGTACCTGCGCGCCATGCCGCGGATCGTGAACGTCACGGGGCCGGCACCGGTCATGGCGCCGAGATGCCAGCTCACGTAGCGCAAGCAGGCGAGCGATTCTGTCGAGATCAGGTAGGACGGGGCCGTCGTCACGTTGCCGAAGGTAACACCGCCGACCGGGTAGACCCAGTCCGTCGGCGAGTAGAGACTGCCGGCGACGTTCCCGGTGTCCATCCCCGTGACGAGCGTGATGAGACAGGAGGTCGCAGCCCCGAGGTTGAGGAGCTGGAGTTGGAGGTCCAGCACCTCGTACACGGCCACCTCGGGCGCCTCCCAGAGCGGTCCGCTCTGGCCGACCCTCGACGCGGTGATGGGCTGACTGGCGATGTCGATGATCCTCGCCATGGCGCGCTCAGGGAGAACCGTAGCGGCGGCCGATGCCGCGGATCCAGAAGGCGATCGACTGGTTCGTGGTGATGACCGAGACGTTCCAGCGAAGGTAGCGCAGAAAGCCCTTGTCGATGCTCTTGATGGAGTAGTTTGGCGCGGTGCCGAGGCTCGCCCAGGAGGCGATCTGCTGCCAGCTTGCGTCGTCGACCTCGTTCTGCATCGACGTCTCGAGGGCGATGGTGATGTTGGCGCCTCCGGCGAGGTTGATCGCGTCGACGCCCAACTCGAGGTCGAAGTAGTCGTAGGGCGAGGCGTCGAATGCCTCCCACAGGTTCATCTTCGTGGCGGCCCCGGCGGGACCGTTCACGGCGGCGGGCTGGTTCGGCGTGAGGGCGATGATGGTGGCCATGTTCGCGCAATCAGCCTGCGTAGGTGCGGCCGATGCCGCGGATGAAGAAGGTGACGCTCTGGCCGGCCGAGAGGGGCGTGGTGACCTGCCAGCGGATGTAGCGGAGGAACCCGAGGCTCTGGCTGGCGAGGACGTAGGCGCCGACCGCGAGGCCGGTGCCCCAGATCGAGACGCCCGTGGTCACGTTCTTGACCTGCACCCACCCGTCCTCGGTCTGAATCTGCATCCCCGTGTACAGGTCGATGGTCACCGTGCCCAGGGTCCCGCCGATGTTGACGATGCCCAACTCGAGGTCGAGGACATCGTACTTCGACACGTCGAAGGCGTCCCACAAATTCTGCAAAGTCGGCCCCGCGCCGTTGAGGGTGAACGATACGGTCGCGGGCTCGCTGGGAGTGAGATCGATGATATCCGCCATTGCGATCCTCTCTGAACACGTTCCGCCGGTCGATGGCGCCCCGTCGCCCGGAGCGCCCGTCAGGAAATCCGCCGGCTAGTACCTGCGCCCCATGCCTCGGATATAGAAGGTGATCGACTCCGAGGCGCCGCCACCGGCCGTGTAGACCCAGCGAAGGTAGCGCAGAAATCCGGCGGTCTGGTTGACGAGGTAGGTCTGGACGGCAGGCACCGAGGTCATCGTGATGCACGGGATCCAGCCGTCCTCGGTCTGGGTCTGCATGCCGGTCCAGATCTCGAGCTTGGGGCTGCCGGTCGACGTGGACACGCTCAGGATCACTGCTTCCAGGTCGAGGATGTCGAACGACGAGGCCTCCACCGCGTCGTAGAGCGCCTGCTTGGTCACGCTGTTCGGGCCGAGGTAGATTCCGCCCGTGCCAAGCGCGACTGGCTGCAGCGGGGTGATGTTGATGACGTCCGCCATTGATTTCTCCTTGGTTGTTCGCGAGCGGCGCCTGCGCGCCTGGTCCGCGAACTCGTTCCGCCGAAGTGACCCGCCGCAAACCTGCCATCCCGGCGACGTCCTGGGAATGCGACGAGATGTCGCAGGCCCCTGCGACATCCGCTACCGCGACGGGCGGTTCTTCGCCAGCTTCCGCTGCAACGTCCTTCGCGGCACGTTCAGCCGGCGCGCGGCCTCGGAGATGTTGCCGTCGCACTCGTCGAGCGTGCGGTCGATCGCCTCACGCTCGATGAGCGCGAGGGACTTCAGTCGGCCCGCAACGGAACCCTCGGACAGCGCGCGGAGGATCTTCGCGACGACGGTGGGCCTGCGCAGGCAGGCGGTCGCGCCGGCGGCGAGCGCGTCGCGGTGCAGCCGCGCGGAGAAGTGGGCGGTGAGGAGGACGAGTTGCGCCCTCGGAAAGTCCTTCCGGAGGTCGGCGATCAGCGCGAGGCCGTTGCGCTCGCCGAGCAGCAGCTCTGTGACGACGATCGACGGCAGCTCCGCACGGGCGAGCTTTCGCGCCTCCTCGACGTTGCGCGCGCACGACGGGCGCCACCCCGCATCCTGGAACTCAGCCGCAAGCTGGCCGAGGTAGTCGCCGTCGGCGGCGACGAGCAGAGCAGCGCGAGAGACCTTCGACCTTCGACCTTCGACCTTCGACCTTCGACCTTCGACCTTCGACCTTCGACCTTCGACCTTCGACCTTCGACCTTCGACCTTCGACCTTCGACCTTCGACCTTCGACCTTCCGATTCTGTCCCCCATGGCCCCCTGGAGTGTCGCACCGAGGTGCGACGAAATGTCGCTGGTTTAGCGCTGAAGCGATCGGCGCACAGCGAGCCACCGGATGTCAAGGGCTTCGTGATCGGCGCACGGCAGCACCGCCCGCGGAGGAGTGGACGTCTCTTCGACGCAGAAGCGGTGAGCAGTCGAAGCGAGTAGGAGTCGCGGCGCTGCGGCGTGCGTTGACGCCGCGACCCCCGGACGGGAGACTTCGCCCGTGACCCGTGGCGCGCGCATCTCCCGTCGCACCTTCCTGCGGCGCACCCTCGCGGGCGCGGCGCTGGTCGGGATCGGCGGAACGGTGCTGCGCCACCTCACCGGCTACTCGCTCGACGAGGCGACCGCGCGCCGGCTGCGCGTGCTGTCGCGCAAGGAGTACCTGGTGCTCGCGGCGATCTGCCGCCGCATGCTCGCGCCCGACGAGAAGGGCTCGATCGATCCCGACACGGTCGGCGTGGCGCTGGTGATCGACGAGCAGCTCACGCTGCTGCCCGAGGCGACCGTCGCCGACGTGCGCGCGCTGCTCCAGCTCGTCGAGCACTCGCCCTTCCTCTTCTCGCTGCGCCCGTCGCGCTTTTCCCGGCTCGACGCCGCGGGGCAGGAGGCGGTGCTGGCGGGCTGGGAGTCGAGCGCGCTCGACTTCCGACGGCAGTGCTTCGCGGCGCTGAAGGGGCTCGCCGCGCTCGGCTACTACGGCGACCCGCGCGCCTACGCCGTGCTCGGTTTCACCGGCCCGATGCTGCCGAACGGGGGCACGTGAGCGGCGTGGTGCGATCGGGGCGCGACGTCACGAGCGACCTCGCGCTCCGCTGCGACCTCGTCGTCGTCGGCACCGGCGCCGGCGGCGGCATGCTGATGGCCGACGCCGCGCGCGCCGGCCTCTCGGTGATCGCGCTCGAGGAGGGCCCCTACCACACCACGAAGGACTTCAACCAGCACGAGCGCGAGATGCTCGCCGCGCTCTTCCAGGACGGCGCCACCCGCGCCACCGAGGACGGCGCGATCGCGATCCTCTCCGGCCGCGGCGTCGGCGGCTCGACGGTGCACAACACCAACCTGTGCAAGCGCGCACCGGATCCGATCCTCGCGCACTGGGCGCGCGAGTTCGGCCTCGATGGGTGGCGCCCCGAGGCGGTGGCCGCCGACTTCGCCGCCGTCGAGGAGCGGCTGCACGTCTCGCCGATCGAGCCGGGCCGCGTGAACCGCAACAATGACGTGCTGCTGCGCGGGATGAAGGCGCTCGGGTGGCGCGGCGGGCTGCTCGCGCACAACCGCCGCGGCTGCGCGGGCTCGGGCTTCTGCGAGCTGGGCTGCGCCTTCGACGCGAAGGAGAACGTGCTCAAGGTGCTGCTGCCCGAGGCGCTCGCCGCCGGCGCCACCGTGCTCGCCGACTGCCGCGCCGAGCGCGTCACGGTCGAGGGCGGGCGCGCCACCGGCGTCATCGCGCGCGCGCTCCGCGACGGGAAGCCTGGGCCGCGCGTCACGATCACCGCCCGCGCCGTGGCCCTCGCCGGCAGCGCGATCGGGAGCGCGACGCTGGCGCTGGCGAGCGCGCTGCCCGATCCGCATTCGCTCGTCGGGCGCTCGCTCCACCTCCACCCCGGCGCGGCGGTGGCGGGCGTGTTCGACGAGCCGATCGAGGGCTGGATGGGGATCCCGCAGTCCGTCGAGTGCACCGAGTGGATCGACTTTTCGCCGGGCAGCCCGCGGCGGGTGTGGATCGTCCCCGCGTTCGCGCACCCGATCGGGTTCGCGGCGATGGCGCCCGGCTTCGGCGCGGCGCACATGCGGCGGCTGCGGCGGTACCCGTTCACCGCGGTGCTCGTGGCGATGGTGCACGATCACTCACGCGGGCGCGTCGAGGCGCGACGGGACGGCCGGCCGAAGATCACCTACGCCCTCGACGGCGACGACGCGCGCGCGCTCGTCGAGGGGATGACGGCGTGCGCCCGGCTCCTGCTCGCCGCCGGCGCGCGCGAGGTGATGGCGCCCGCCTCCACCGTCGGCGCGCTTCGCTCCGAGCGCGACCTCGACGCGCTGCGCGCCCATCGCCCGCGGCCGCTCGATCCCGCGCTCACCGCGACGCACCCGATGTCCACGCTGCCGATGGCGGCCGACCCGCGCCGCGGCGTCACCGACGGTGACGGACGCTGGCACGGCGTGCGCGGCCTCTACGTGGCCGACGGCAGCCTCTTCCCGACCTCGATCGGCGGCCCGCCCCAGATCGCGATCTACACCGTCGGGCGGCGCGTCGCCCGCACCGTGAGGGACGACCTACAGTAGCGTGTCGTCGTCCTCCCACGCGCCCGACGCGGCGAGGCCGGCCACGCAGACGCGGTTGCGGCCGCCGCGCTTGGCCTGGAAGAGCGCGTCGGCGGCGCGCTGGTGGAGCTTCTCGATGTCGGCGGCCGACGAGGGCAGCTCGGCCACGCCGAGGCTGATGGTGACCCGCTGCGGCAGCCCCGCCGCGGCGAGGTCGGAGGCCGCCACCGCCTGGCGCAGCCGCTCGGCGAGCGAGAGCGCGCCTGCGAGCGGCGTCTCGGGCAGCAGCAGCGCGAACTCGTCGGCCTGGAGGTGCGCCGCGAGGTCGAAGCCGCGCACCTCGTGCGCCAGCACCGCGCCCACCGCGCGCAGCACGCGGTTGCCGCCCTCGGCGCCGAGCACGCGGTTGATCGCCTCCATGCCGTCGACGTCGACGAGCACGATGGAGAAGACGCGGTCGTAGCGCGTCGCCAGCGCCGCGAACTTGCGCGCCTCGGCCTGGAAGCTCGTGCGGTTCGCCAGCCCGGTGAGCGAGTCGCGCGTCGCCTGCCGGTAGAGATCCTCGTGGTAGCGCAGGTCGAGGCTGTCCTTCTCCTCGAACTTGAGGATGGTGTCGCCGAGCTTGATCTTGTCGCCGCTCGAGAGGGCCTGGTCGTGGACGCGCTCGCCGTTGACGCGCATCCCGTTCTTGCTGCCGAGGTCGCGCACGACCACCCGCGGCCCGGCCTGCCCGTCGGCGACGAGATCGAGCCGGAGGTGGCGGCGCGACACCTTCTCGTCGTGGAGTTGGAGGTCGGCGTCGTCGCCGCGGCCGATCACCGTCTCCGCCTTGTCGAGGGCGAACACGCGGCCGTAGTCAGGTCCCTCGACGACGGTGCAGAAGAACCCGCGCGGCCCGGTGAGCCGCTCCCACTCGCTCGACGCACGATCCGACTTGGTCTCTGGAGAGGCCATGGCGCTTGCAAGACTTTAGGTCCGCAACGGGGATGGCCGCAAGCGATTCCACCACGGGGCGCCTGGCGGGCAGGCGGTCGGATGATGACGAACCGATTCGGTTTGAGTAAGCTGCGCGCCATGTCTGCCTACAGGGTAATCGTGCTCTCGGCCGCCTCCGCGCTGGCCGCCGGATGTGGCGTGAGCGAGCAGGAGTACGCGGCCAGCCAGCGGGCGCTCCACAGGGCGCAGGAGCGGCTCTCCAAGGCGCAGGAGCGGGCGCAGCATGCCGAGTCCACCGCCGGCGACGAGCACCGTCAGTGCGCCACCGCCTACGCGCGCGTCGCCGAGATCGAGGACGCGATGCGCGAAGCCGGCGCCGCCGGCGTCGACGGCGCCGCCGTGCGCAAGGCAGCCGCCGAGGGCGTGCGCATGAAAAAGATCGAGCGCCAGCAGTCGAGCGAGCGCGACCAGCTCGCGGCCGGCCTGCGCGAGCAGATCGAGGAGGGCACGGTCCGCCTCGAGCAGCGCGACGGCATGCTGCGCCTCGTGCTGCCCGACGAGGGCCTCTTCACCGGATCCACGATCAACTACGCGCCAACGGCCCGGAAGGTACTCGACGCCGTGTCGCGCGAGCTGGTCCGGCTGCCGGCGCGCCGGCTCCTCGTCGGTGGCCACACCGACGGGGCGATCCGCGGGAACTTCGCGCTCGCCGTCGGGCGTGCGCGCCTGGTGGCCGAGAGCCTCGTGCGCAACGGCGTCGAGAGCGGGCGCCTCGCCATCGCCGGCTTCGCCGAGTACGACCCGATCGCCGACCTCACCACCGACGACGGCCGGGCGCGCAACCGGCGCACCGAGATCGTGCTGATCCCGGCGCCCGACTTCGTGCCGCCGAGCGCCGATACGAAGCCCGCTCGCCTCCCCGCGAGCAAGCCCGACAAGCCGACCACCACTGTCAACGATGACCCGGGGCTGACGCCATGACCGACCCGACCCAGAACGACCCGACCACCCCGCCTCCCGATCCGAACCTCGCGGCCCTCGGCGGCGACCCGGGCGCGGTGGACCTCCGCGGCGGCGGCAAGTCGAAGCTGCCGATGCTCCTCGCCGGCGTGGCCATCGCCGGCGGCATCGGCTTCGCCGTCTTCAAGATGATGCACACGCGCAAGCAGAAGGAGCTGCACGCGGCGGTGATGGGGCGCTTCAAGGACGTGGAGAGCGACAAGGTCGCGCCGTTCTGGGTGTGCCTGCTCGGGCCCAACGTCGATCCGGGCCTGTTCCCCGACAACCTCGCCCTCGGGCAGCGCGTCGAGGCGGCCTTCGCCGGCGACCCGCTCCACTACCCCGAGAAGGTGATGGACGAGTGCGTGCCGAAGTTGAAGGGCGTCGGCGACGAGGCCGCCGCCCTCGACGCGCCCGCCGACTACCACGACGCGCTCCGCGACTACGGCAAGGCGGTCGATGGCCTCGCGGTGATCGGCGAGTGGGCCCAGCACGCCAAGACCCGCGGCGTCGAGCGCGAGGCGACGAACAAGATCAACGCCGCCGGCACCGCCTTCCACGCCGTCGACGGCAAGCCCTCGCCCGAGGCGATCTCCTACGATCGCTTCCTGCGCTGCGTCTTCCCCGACCTCGACAAGATGGCCGACGAGCAGCCGATGCTCGAGAAGCTGTTCGAGGAGTGCAAGAAGCCGGAGTTCGTCTCGCACCTGCGCGACGACTGCGGCAAGGCGATGGCCGCCAGCGACGGAAAAGAGGACAAGAACTTCAAGGACTCGCTCAAGAAGTTCGGCGCCGACGACCGCGACCTCTCCGCGCTCGCCGACTGCTTCAAGAAGGGGCGCAAGGGCGAGAAGCGCGACGAGATGGCGCCGTTCGGCAAGGCGTGGGCGGACTACATGAAGGCGGGCGGCGCGGTGCGGAAGATCGGCAAGGACGCGCTCAAGGAAGACTGAAACGCGCGGAGCGGGAAAGCAGCGCTCCGCCTCTCCTCTCCATCCGATCCTTTTTCACCCACCTACCGTGAGCGCGACGGCGACGAGGGCGGCCACGGCCACCACCGCCGCCGCCACCGCCACGATCACCACCACGGGCGGGCGCCGCGAAGCCGGGCGCCGGCGCCGCAGCTCCTCGTCGAGCTTCGCCTGGCGATCGCCGTCGCTCATCAACACCGTCGCGGCGACCGACGACTCGGGCTCAACAGTGGGCGTGCTCGACGGAGCGCGGCTGCCGCCCGTCGCCGCCGCGGCCCGCGCGGCGCGCAGCTCCTCGGTGATCGGCACGTCGAGCGCCGTCGGCCCGAAGCCCGTCACGCTCTGCTTCGCGGGCGGGGCCGCCGCCGCCGCGCCGCTCGCCGCCGCGCGCAACGCCCCGGCGAGCGCGTGCGCGTTGGGCCGCTTCTCCGGCTCCTTGGCGAGGCAGCGCGCCACCATCTCGGCCAGCGCCGGCGACGCGTTCGGCAGCGGCGGCGGCGCGTCGAGCAGGTGCTTCATCGCCAGCTCGGCGACGGTCTTGCCCGTGAACGGCGGCCGCCCGGCGAGCAGCTCGAAGCAGATCGCGCCGAGCGAATAGACGTCCGCCGGCGGCCCGATGTCGGTCTGCCCGCGACACTGCTCGGGCGCCATGTAGGTCGGCGTGCCGAGCATCGTCCCCGTCGAGGTGAGCTTGTCGGCGCTGTCGAGGAACTTGGCGATGCCGAAGTCGAGCACCACCGGATAGCGGGCGTTCGCGCCCCGCGTGGTGAGCATGACGTTCTCGGGCTTGAGATCGCGGTGGACGATCCCCATCGTGTGCGCGACGCCGACGGCCTCGCACACCGGCGCCCACAACTCCGCCGCCGTCGCCGTCGGGAGCGGCCCCTGATCCTTCAAGTGCTGCTTCAGCGTGCCGCCCGGCAGGTACTCGAGCGCGATGTAGGGGACGCCCTCGTCGGTGGTGGCGTAGGCGTACACCTGCGCCACGTGCGGGTGCATGATCTTGCCGGCCACCTGCCCTTCGCGGCGGAAGCGCTCCACCACCGTCGGCACCTTGGCCCACTGCTGGTGAAGGATCTTGAGGACCACCGACTTGCCGTCGCTGACGCGGGCCGCCAGCCAGACGACGCCGAAGGCGCCGCGCCCGAGCTGCCGCTCCACGCGGTAGCCGCCGATGACCTGTCCGGTTCGATCGTCGTCCACTGGGCGCGTACGATCGCACGGAGGGGCGCTCCGTGCCAAGAGCCGCACGGGCGTTGACGTCAGTCGCGGTCGCAGGCCCGATAGCGCGCCGGGATCCCGTACCAGTCGGCGAAGCGGCGGGCGCGCGGCAGGTGCGCCGCCGTGGAGATGATCAGCGCCGTGTGAAAGCCGCGCTCGCGCATCATCGCCTGCGAATAGCGGAGGTTCATCCAGGTGGTCAGCGCGCGCCCCTCGCGCAGCGCCGCGTCGGACGGCATTCCGCCCGCCACCGCGAGGTCGGCCATCGCGTCGGCCTCGACGTGGCGGTTGTGCGCGGCGCCGCCGGTGAAGATCACCGCCCGCACCTCGCCGGCGCGCCACGCCGAAAGCGCGCTCGTCACCCGGCAGCGCTCGCACTCGGAGGCGCTCCCGCTCTCCTCGTCGGCGGGGCACCCGAGCGCGAGCGCCACGTCGAGCGGCCCGCGCGGCCCGTCGGAGAGCGTGGAGGCGAGCGCCGCCTCGTTCAGCACGTCCTGGTGAATCACGTCGGCGCAGCCCGCGAGGGGCGCGCCGGCGAAGGCCAGCGAAATCGGGACAAGGGCGCGCGCGCCGACGGACATGACGGGGGCGAGGATCCCAGGAAAGCCGCGCCTCCGCAAACGAGGCCCTTCGCCATGCGCAAGCCCGGAGAACTGCGCTATGGTGCGCGCCATGAGCACGCCCGAGACCAGCACGCTGGAGCGCGACGACCGGATGCCGCGCAGCATCCCGTTCATCGTCGCCAACGAGTTTGCCGAGCGCTTCTGCTACTACGGAATCAACGCGATCCTCACTGTCTACATGACGAAGGTCCTCCGCCTCGGCGACGCGGAGGCCACCACATTCCATTCGCTGTTCAAAACCGGCGCCTACTTCTTCCCCCTCATCGGCGCGATCGTCTCGGACGTATTCTGGGGGAAATACCGCACGATCATCACCTTCTCGCTCGCCTACGTGCTCGGCTGCACGCTGCTCGCCGTGGTGCCGGGGAAAGAGGGCCTCGCCCTCGGGCTCTTCCTCGTGGCGTTCGGCACCGGCGGAATCAAGCCCTGTGTCTCGACCAATGTCGGTGACCAGTTCACGTCGAAGAACCAGCACCTGATCGAGCGGGCATTCAGCTATTTCTATCTTGCCATCAACGCCGGCTCGTCCATCTCGATCTTCTACTGTCCGGTGCTCCTCGACAAATACGGCCGCCTCGCCGCCTTTGGCGTGCCGGCGGCGATGATGTTCGTCGCCACCATGGTGTTCCTCAGCGGCCGGAAGAAATACGCCCACGTCCCGCCCGCCGGAAAAGCCTGGTTCGACGCCGTCAAATCGCCCGAGGGCCGGCAGATCATCCGCAACCTCACCATCATCTACCTCTTCATCGCCTGCTTCTGGATGCTGTGGGATCAGTCGAACGGCCAGACCTGGACGCTCCAGGCCGAATCCTCGCTGATGGACAAGAACCTCGGATTCGGATTCGTCGTGCTGCCGGCCCAGATTCAGGTCGTCAACGGTCTGATGATCCTCGGAATGGTGCCGATCTTCACCTTCGGCATCTATCCATTGATGGGGAAGTTCTTCACCGTCACGCCGCTGCGGAAGATCGGAATCGGCCTGTTCTGCGTCGCCGCCTCCTTCGTGCTCGTCGCCTGGATCGAGTCGCGAATCCAGAACGGGCACGTCGTCAGCGCGTGGTGGCAGATCCTCGCCTACGTCATCCTCAGCGCCTCCGAGGTGCTCGTCTCGATCACCGGGCTCGAGTTCAGCTACGCGCAGGCACCGCTGAAGATGAAGAGCTTCATCATGGCGATGTTCCTGCTTGCCGTCAGCCTTGGGAACGCGATGACCGCGACGGTCAACGAGCTGATGGTGAAGCCGCTCACCGCGCTCTCCGCCGAGTCGGGCGGCCAGACGTGGATCAAGCTCAAGGACGCCCACGGCTTCGTCGAAGGGCAGAAGATCGACTTCGCGGGCAAGACCGGCCTCGAGGTGATCCGCTCCGACGGCAAGCACCAGCCCTTCACCGGCACGTTCCTCGTCGCCGGCGTCGACGAGTCCGCCGGCCGCGTGCGCCTCATCGACGCCATCGACCGCAAGCCCGTCACCACCATCGGCACCTTCGACGCCGCGGACGCCAAGGTCTCCACCTACCGCCTCGTCGGCCCCGCCTACTTCAATTTCTTCGCAATCATCATGTCGGTCGTCGGAGTGATCTTCATCTTCGTCGCCCGCCGCTACAAGGGAAAGGTCCACGTCCGGGAGACCGCATAACCACTCCCCAACCTCCCCTCTCCCTCCCCCCCGTCGAGGTGGTAATCGCCACCGATCACGACCAAGGAGAAATCAACGAAAGCCCCGCTTCTTCCATCACGCCAACCCCGAGTGGAGGGTGCTTCGATCGTTCGACGGAGGGGGCGTCTGAGGGCGCTCCGCCGCGAAGCGGCGGATGCCAGCCCGAAGCCGAGGCGCCTGTCCGACGGCGTCTTCGCCGGCGGCTAAGGCGCCGTCCCCCGGAGTCGAACGATCGAAGCGCCCGGTAAAGCCCCCGGCAAAGCCCCAAAAGGAGCCCAGCAATGCGTGTCCCTTCTCTCGCACTTGCGCTCGTCGCCCTAGCCACGACCGCCCAAGCAAAGTCGCCGCCCACAAAGAAGCCCGACCTGGCCGCGCTGAAGCGCGCCTACCTCGACGGGCTCTTCCGCGCCAAGCCCCACTTCGCCACCTTCATGGGCGACCACCGCTTCGACGACAAGCTCCCCGATCTCTCCGACAAGGGCCTCGCCGCGCGCGAAAAGCAGCTCGTGTCGCAGGAGAGGTCCCTCGCGGCGATCGACCGCAAGGCGCTCTCCCTCGACCAGCGGATCGACGCCGACGTCCTCGCCGACGGAATCGCCCTCGAGCTGCTCTACCTCCGTGAGATCCGCGACTGGACCTGGGACCCGCGGCTCCACGATTCGTTCCCCTATTACGACCCGCGCGAGATCGTCGCCGGGCGGCTCTCCGACATCATGCACGGCGACTACGCCCCCGACGCCGAGCGGAAGAAGGCGGTCGTCGCCCAGCTCGGCGCGCTGCCCGCCTTCCTCGAGCAGGAGAGGGCCGCGCTGAAGGCGCCCTCGAAGGTCTATCTCGATCAGGCGATCAAGGACAACCAGGGGCGAATCGAGTTCTTCGACACCGAGGTGAAGGACTATTTGAAGGGCGATGTCGCCGGCGAGGCCGCGAGGCAGAAGGCCGTCGCCGCGCTCCAGGGATATCAGGCGTTCCTCGAAAAGGACCTCCCGGCGCGGGCCACCCACGACTGGAAGCTCGGCAAGGCGCTGTACGCGAAGAAGTTCCCGCTCGCGCTCCAGACCAGGCTCTCGCCCGACGAGGTGATCCCGCGCGCCGAGAAGGACTTCGCCGAGGCGCGCGCCCAGCTCACCACCATTTCCCAGAAGCTGCACGACGAGCTGTGGCCCGCCGAGGCGAAGCTCGCCGGCAAGAAGCTCGACGGCGCCGAGGCGAAGAAGCTCATCAATCGCGTGAAGGACGAGCTGTCGAAGTCGCACCCCAAGGCCGAGGAGCTGGTGCAGGCCCACGCGCGGAACCTCGACGGGCTGCGCGCCTTCATCACCGAGCACGACCTGCTCTCGCTGCCGCCCAAGGAGTCGCTGTCGGTCACCGAGATGCCCGCGTTCAAGCGCGGCTCGGCGGCCGCCGAATACCTTGCTCCCGGGATCCTCGACAAGCGTCCCGGCTTCCACGCCACGTATTACGTCGACCCGATCGACCCGAGCTGGAAGCCCGAGCGCGTGGAGTCGTACCTGCGCGCCAACAACACCTTCGAGGTCGAGCTGACCGCCGCCCACGAGGCCTACCCCGGCCACCACACGCAGTTCTCGTATGAAAGAAAGAACCTCAATCCGCTGCGCGCCGCGCTGTGGAATGGGGCGATGGTCGAGGGCTGGGCCGTCTACGGCGAGGGCCTGATGGTGCGCACCGGCTGGGGCGGCAAGGAGAACGACCGGTATCGCTTCTTCGACGAGCGCGGGCGGATGATCGTCGCCACCAACATCCTCATGGACATCAAGCTCCAGTCGGGCGCCATGTCCGACGAGGAGGCGGTGAAGTTCATGGTCGAGGAGGGGTTCCAGGAGCAGGCGCAGGCCGAGAAGAAGCTGCTGCGCGCCAAGCTCGACTCCACCCAGCTGGCGCAGTACTGGCTCGGCCTCGACGAGATCGAGCGCCTCGAGGCCGATTACCGGAAGAAGGTGGGCGGCGATTTCAAGCAGCGCACGTTCGACGAGGCGCTGATCGGCCACGGATCGATCGCCGTGAAGCACCTGCGGAGCTACCTGCTCGGGGAGTGAGCGGCGGTCGGGAGGATTCGGGCCCGCTCGCCTCTCCCTTCAGGCACCTTTCTTCACTTTCCTGACACCATCACCGGTTCCGACCGGTTCCAGGCGGGGGCTTGTGCCCCACCCGGAACCGGTGGAATCGTTTGCCGCTGTTGCGCTGGGCGCTGGGGGAAACTAGTGCGAAGCGGGGGCGGTCGAGCGGGCGAGCGCTTCGTCGCGCGAGGTGCGGACGTTGTTGATGCCGAACTGCCCCATCACGATCGGCACGGCGATCTTCACCAGCAGCGTGAAGACGAGGAATCCCAACGCGAACACGCCCGCGGCGACCTTCAGCTCGGTGATCGTGGGGCTGTACTCGTAGATTTCACCCAGCGTGTCGGGCGTCATGCCCGGGATGACGAGCCCCATCCCCTTCTCGATGTACACGCCCGAGTAGATGAGGAGGCAGCCGAGGTTCAGCGTGAGGAAGTTCCGACGCGTCTTCGGGTGCAGGAAGATGAGGAACGCGAGAATGTTGCACACCAGCGCCGTCCACGCATAGGGGACCAGCGTGTTGTGGCCGTGGACGCCGGTGTAGAGATAGCGCATGTAGAGCAGGTGCTCGGTATCCGAGTAGTACTCCTTGAAGACCTCGGCGGCCTCGAGGAACAGGTTGAAGAACATCGCGTAGGCCATCAGCTCGGCCACCTTCCAGATCGCCTCGTTCTTGATGCGGAACGGGGTGGTCTTGCGCAGCACCTGGAAGAGGATGAGCAGGATCGCCGGGCCCGAGCAGAACGCCGAGGCGATGAAGCGCGGCGCCAGGATGGCGGCATTCCAGAACGGGCGCGCGATGAGTCCGTTGTAGAGGAATGCCGTGACGGTGTGGATGCTCACCGCCGCCGGGATCGAGAGGAGCACGAGCGGGTAGACGATCTTCTTGTTGTAGTGCTGGCCCATGAATGCCTTGAACAGCAGGTGGCCCACCACGAGGAGGTTGAGCACCAGGTAGGCATTGAGGACCATGCTGTCCCAGGCCAGCAGCGAACGCGGGAAGTTGATGCTGCCCAGATAGGGGATGAACTCCCAGAGGCGCTCCGGGTGCCCCATGTCGGCCATCACGAAGCAGAGGCACATCGTGATGGCGCTGATGGCCAGGAGCTCCCCGAGGATCACGACCTCCTTGATCGGTTCCCAATGATAGACGTACGCGGGAATCACCAGCATCACCGCCGCGGCGGCCACGCCGACGAGGAAGGTGAAGTTGCCGATGTAGAATCCCCACGACACCTGGTCCCGCATCGCGGTGGAGATCAACCCGTGGCTGAACTGGTGGGCGTACCCGTGGATTCCCACGCCAATCAGGCCCAGGAGGAACACGACCCAGGCTTTGTAGGCTTTACTGCCGGTCGTGATCAGCTTGAAGCAGCCGAGCAGGAATTTCAGCACCGCCATGGCAGCCTTCTCTCTCGCGCGATCGGTCGACTCTTTTCCGCGCGCCTTGGGGCGACGACTCAGGTCGCGTAGAAATAGTAGAACTTCGGCTGCGTGTTCAGCTCCTCCTTGAAGATGAACACGCGCTTGTGCTCCATGATGTAGCGAATCTCGCTCTCGGGATCGAGCAGGTTGCCGAACTTCCGCGCGCCGACCGGGCAGATCTCCACGCACGCCGGATAACGCCCGACGCGCGTGCGCTGGATGCACCAGGTGCACTTCTCGACGACGCCCTTCGGCCGCGGCCGATTCCCGAGATAGTGCGTATTCGGGTTCAGGTCCGCGGGCGGCAGGTGCGGCTCGCCCCAGTTGAAGTGGCGTGCACCGTACGGGCAGGCGGCCATGCAGCAGCGGCAGCCGACGCAGCGGTTGTAGTCGACGACCACGATGCCGTCCGGCTCCTGCCACGTCGCCCGCACCGGGCAGGTCTTCACGCAGGGCGGATTCCGGCACTGGTGGCAGGCCACCGGCATGTAGAAGTGGCCTGGGCGCGGCACCTCGGCGGCGTCGTAATACTGGTTCGACTCCGCGGTGTCGATGCCCTTTTCCTTCTCCATCTCCAGCACGCGAATCCACTGGATCTGGGGGTCGCGAGACTGGTTGTTCTCGCGGACGCAGGCATAGACGCAGCGACGGCAGCCGATGCAGCGCGAGAGGTCGAGGCCGTAGCCGAACTGGACGCCGGGCTTGGCGGCGGTGTTGGCGACCTTGACCTCTTTTCCGAACTTGGCGGTGTACTCCCGCTCGAGGCGCGCGAGGAGCTTCTTCACCTCCTCCGGCGGCAGCTCGGTGAAGTGCTTGCGGAAGAGGTCGTCCAAATCGAAGCTGCCGCACCCGGCGAGGGTCGCCGCGGCGACTCCACCCATCGCCGAGCGCAGGAACTGGCGACGCGAGCGGGCCGCGGCCGGGGTTTCGCCGGGGAGCGGCGCGCCGGACGCGTCGTCGGCGCCGGCGCCGCCATCGCTGCCGATCACGGGCAGGTGTCTTCTGGCCGACATGGCGTCTCCCTCCGAGCCGCTCACTTGTTCTCCTCCGGCCGACGCGGCGGCGGCTCGGGCTTCAAGGGTTTGAAGTGCGGCGCGTGCGGCCAGTGGCAGTTCACGCACAGGAGGTACTTCTTCGGACCATCCCAGTAGCCGCTGCGACGGCCGTGCACGCCCGCGCGCCAATCACGGTACTTGTCGCCGTGGCACTGGCCGCAGAGCTTGTACGACTCGGTGAATTCGATTGTCTGCCCGCTGGCGAGGTGCAGCTTGTCGCGGTCCTCGGCGTTGTGGCAGTCCAGGCACCAGCGGTGCTCGGCGTCGTGCTCGAGCTTGATCTCGTCGTGGAAGTTCAGCTCGCGGCGCGAATGATCGAACGGCGCGCCTTTCTCGTGACACTGAGTGCACGGGAAGATGCCGTCGGTGAGCGGCGGCAGCGGCAGCTCGATCTCGCCCAGCCCCTCGACGAAATGCATGTTGGCGCGCGCCGGCGGGGCGGCCTCCGGCTTTTTCGGGGCCTCGTCCTTCTTCTCGTCCTTCTTTGGATCCTTTTGATCCTCGGCCGGCTTCGCGGCCGGCGGTGTGGGCCCGGCTCCGGCGCGACCGGCGCCGGCGAACACGAGGATCAGAAAAGCGGGGCTGGCCACCCAGGAAGCGGCAGTGCTCCGCGCAAACCGCGACACCGCCATGGGTGCCTCCGTCGCTGCGCACGGCCCGGGGCGTGTGGCCCCGGGCCGGCTGAGTCGAGAATGCCGGTGCCGCCGCCGGTGGGCGACGGCCCGGAGCGTGTTACTTCAGGCCCTTGACGAACGCCACGACCGCGTCGTAGTCGGCGCCGAGCTTGTCCTTCATCGGCTTCATCTCCTGCTTGACGCCGTCCTTCTCGCGCTTCACGCCACCGTCGATGGCGGCCTTGATCTTGTCCTCGGCGAGGCCGGCCAGCGGGGCGATCTTCATCTTCTTGCCCATCGCGGTCTCGCCCTTGCCATCGGCGCCGTGGCAGGTCGCGCAATTCTTCTTGAAGGCCGCTGCGCCGTCGGCGGCCGCGATGCCCGGAGCGAGGACGAAGAGGCCAGCTGCACACAGCGCCAGGGTGATCTTTCGCATTGTCGTTTTCCTCCGAAAGGGGGTGGGTTCGGGCGCTCCCCGAAGCACGAAGTGCGCCGCGAGGAAAATGCGGACTAGCCGCTCTCTCACCGCGAGAGTTGCGCACAGCGGCAAAGTTGCACTCCGCAGGGCGCACGTAATGCGCGCAAAAGATAGCCCACCAGGGACTCGGGCTTGGGTCGATCTGCAGGCGGAGATCTCACTTGATGCGGCGTCAATCGTTGCCATTGTTCGGAGTCAATGCGCGGGCTCGAGCGATGGTTATTCAGTGTGACGGGCGAGCTGGCCCCATGTCGCGAACACGGTTGGCGGGGGCGCATCACGCCCGGAGAGGAAGCCGAGATGGATCCGTCGCTCGTCGAGCTTCGAGTGGAGCTCGCGCGACTTGGGAGCGAGGTGAAGGAGCTGCGGGCGCGCGTCGAGCGGATCGAGTCCGCGGCGCCCGGCGCCGAGCGCGTGCCGGCGGTCGCCGTGGCGCCGTCGGGCGAGGCGCTGGCGGCGGCCGACGCGCCCGCGGCGAACCTGGCGGGCCACCTCGCGCTCGCCGGGCGCTCGCTGATGGTGATCGGCGGCGCCTACCTCCTTCGCGCGCTCTCCGACGGCGGGCTCGTCTCGCCGGGAATCGGGGCCGCGGCGGCGGCGCTCTACGCCGTGTCGCTGCTCCTGCTCGCCGACCGGGCGGCGGCGGTGGGCCGACGGGCGAGCGCCGGCTTCCACGGCGTGACGGGAGTGTTTATCGCCGCCCCGCTGCTGTGGGAGGCGAGCACGCGGCTCGCGCTGATCCCGCCGTCGCTGGGGGCGCTCGGGCTCGCGGTGCTGCTCGGGCTCGCGACGGCGATCGCGTGGCGGCGCGACCTCGCGGCGCTCGCCTGGATCGCCCTGTTCACGACGCTGGTGGCGACGATCGCGACGGCCTTCGGCACGCTCCACCTGCTGCCGTTCGCGCTCGCGCTGCTCGCCATCGCCGCCGGCACCGAGGCGCTCGCCGACCGCGGCCGCTGGGAGGGGCTGCGGTGGCCCGCGGCGCTGGCGCTCGACGCCGCGGTGCTGCACGTGGCGGCGATGGCGGCACGTCCCGATGGGCTCCCCGACGGCTACGCGGCGCTGCCGCCGCTCGGGGTGGCGGCGCTCGCCTTCGCGCTGCCGGCGCTGTACCTCGGCAGCCTCGCGGTCCGCACCTTCGTGCGCCGCCTCCCGCCGAGCGCGTTCGGGATGGCCCAGGGCGCCCTCGCGCTCGCCATCGGCCTCGGCTCGGCGGCGCGCCTGCTCGCGCTCCGCGGCGTCTCCGAGGCGTGGGTGGGCGGCCTCGCGATCGTGCTCGCGGGGGCGTGCTGGGCGGTCGCGCTGGCGCACCTCGATCGGCGGCGCGACATGGCCTTCTACTCGTCGCTGGGGCTGCTGCTCGTTCTCGGCGGCGCGCCGCTCGCGCTCTCCGAGGGCGGGCTCGCCGTCGGGTGGGCGGCGCTGGCGGTGATCTCGACCGCCGCCGGCGCGCTGCGCGACCGGGCGCTCCTGCGGCTCCACGGCGCGGTGCTCCTCGTCGCGGCGGCGGGCGCCTCGGGTGCGCTCGGCGCGGCGTT
>JAJXSP010000051.1 GCA_021784515.1 Myxococcales bacterium
CTTCCGCGTGATCGTCAATCGCGAAAACCCCGTCGCCGCCGTCGACCGGAGGTTCCTCGCCGAGGCATTCCTCAAGAAGACGACCCGCTGGCCCAATGACCAGGTGATCCATCCGGTCGATCTCGACCCCGATTCGGAGGTACGGCACCACTTCTCCGAAAACGTGCTACGGCGTTCCGTCAGCGCCGTGAAGAGCTACTGGCAGCAACAGATCTTCTCGGGGCGCGACGTGCCGCCCCCGGAGTTGAAGTCGGACGACGCGGTGGTGAAGTACGTGGTCGCGAACAGTGGGGCGGTGGGGTACGTGTCCGGGCGCGCCAACGTCGACGGAGCCAAGGTCGTCCCGGTCAGGTAGTCGGCACAATGACGATCACCCTCCGCGCCCGTCTGTTCGCCCTCGTGGCCACAGTGGCGCTGGCATTCCTGGCGATGATCGGCGCCAGCGCGTGGCTCTCGGCGCGCACCGAGGCGCAGATGGACGCGATCCGCGAGCGCTTCATTCCGCGCGTCGAGCTCGGCCCCGCGCTCGCCGGCGCGCTCGAGGGCCTCGGCCGCGCGTTCCAGGACGCCGTCGCGGCGCACGATCCCGATGCGCTCGAGGCCACCCGCCAGCGGAAGGACCGGATCCTCGCGCAGCTCGGGGCGGCGAAGGGCGCGATCGATCCCACCCAGGCCCAGCAGCTGGCCAAGGCGATCGAGGACTACTACGCCGCCGGCCACGACGTCGCGCGCCGGCTCATCGCCGGCGAGACCGGCGAGCCGATCGTCGGCGCGATCAGCGACATGCAGCAGAAGCGCGCGCGTGCGACCGAGCTGCTCGAGCAGGCGACCGCCTTCGACCGGCGCCAGCTGGCGGAGGCATTCGCCGCGGCGGCCCGGGCCAACGCGATCGCGGCGCGAACGCGCCTCGCGATCAGCCTCGGCTGCCTCGCAGTGATGGTCCTGCTGTCGGCGTGGATGGGGACGAAGTTCCTCCGCTCGCTCGGCGCGCTGACGACGGGCCTGCGGCGCTTCGAGCAGGGCGACCTCGCGACGCCGGTCCAGATTCTCGGCGACGACGAAATCGGCGCCGTCGCCCGGCAGGCCAACCAGATGGCGGCCGGCCTGGCGCGGCTCTCGGAGGAGCGCGCTCGCGGCGACTGGCTGAAGGCGGGCGTCGCCGAGCTGTCCGACGCGCTGCGGGGCGAGCTTGGGCCCGAGGAGGTGGCGGAGCGCGCGCTGCGCTTTTTGGCGCGCCGGCTCGAGGCGCCGGCGGCGGCGATGTACGCGGTCGAGATCGATGGAACCTGCCGCGTCATGGCCGAGTTCGCGGGGCGCGCGGCCGCGCCGAGCTTCCGCGTCGGCGAGGGGCTGGCCGGACAGGCGGCGCGGGAGAAGGAGGTCGTCGTGGTGGCCGACCCTCCGCCCGGCTACTGGAAGATCGAGTCCGGGCTCGGCGCGGGATCGCCGCGCGCGATCGTCCTCCTGCCGATCCACCGCCTGGGAAAGACGACCGCCGTGGTCGAGCTGGCCTTCTTCCGGGCGGAGTGGTCGGAGCGGGCGGCCGAGATGTGCCGCTCGGTGCGCGAAACGCTGGCGATCGCGCTCGAGGTGGCGCACGCCCGCGCCGCCGAGCGCGACCTGCTCGCCCGGGCGCGCGAGCAGGCCCAGCGCCTCGCGTCGGCGGAGGAGGAGCTGCGGCAGAGCAACGAGGAGCTGCGGGCGCAGCAGGAGGAGCTGCGGCAGACCAACGAGGAGCTGGCCGGGCAGGCCAGGGAGCTGGAGGAGCAGCGGGCCTCGCTCCAGGAGAGGAACCGCGCGCTCGACGGGACGCGGGTCGAGCTCGAGCAGAAGGCGCGGGAGCTGGCCACGGTCTCGGCCTACAAGTCGCAGTTCGTCGCGAACATGTCGCATGAGCTGCGCACGCCGCTCAACAGCATGCTGCTGCTCTCCAACCTGCTCGCCGAGAATGAAGCCGGGAACCTGACGCCAAAGCAGGTCGAGTACGCGAAGACCGTCTATTCGGCGGGGAAGGACCTCCTCGGACTGATCAATCAGGTGCTCGATCTCGCCAAGGTGGAGGCGGGCAAGCAGGAGGTGCGGATCGAGCCGGTCACGCTCGCGGAGGTGGCGCGGCACGTCGAGCAGGTGTTCGCGCCCCTGGCGAGGGACAAGGGGCTCGAGTTCGCGTTCGAGTCCGCGCCCGGGCTGCCGGAGACGATCCGCTCCGACCGCCAGCGCATCGAGCAGATCCTCAACAACCTGCTCGGCAACGCGATCAAGTTCACCTCGCACGGCCGCGTCTCGGTGAGGCTGTCGCGACCGGATCCGGGCGTGCGCTTCCGTCGCGACGACCTGCGCGCCGGCCGCGCGGTGGCGCTCGCCGTGACGGACACCGGGCCGGGGGTCGCGCCCGAGGACCGGGAGCGCATCTTCGCCCGGTTCGAGCAGGCCGCCCCGCCCGAGGGCCGTCGGGCCGGCACGGGGCTCGGCCTCGCCATCGCGCGCGAGGTCGCCGCGCTGCTCGGCGGCGAGCTGCAGCTCTCGAGCACCGTCGGCGAGGGGAGCACCTTCGTCTGCTACCTCCCCGAGGAGGCGCCCGCCGTTCCGGCGAAGCCGAAGGTCGCCGCGCTCGCTCCCGTCGCACAGGCCCCGGCCGCCGCGGCGGTGGAACGCGTCCCCAGAGCCGCCGCCCCCGTCACCGTGCCGGACGACCGCGCCACCCTCGCCCCCGGCGAACCCAGCCTGCTCATCATCGAGGACGACGCCGTCTTCGCCGGCGCCTTCGGCGAGATCATCCGCGCGCAGGGCGGCAAGTGCCTCATCGCCACCGACGGCAGGAGCGGCCTCGAGCTGGCGCGCACGCGCCGCCCGAGCGGCATCATCCTCGACGTCAATCTCCCCGACACCGACGGCTGGACGGTGATGGAGGCGCTCCGCGCCGACCCGCGCACCGCCGCCATCCCGGTCCACTTCGTCACCGTCGTCGACGAGGTGCGCCGCGGGATGGCGCTCGGCGCCGTGGGCTACCTGACCAAGCCGACGACGCACCACGATCTCCTCCGGGTCATCCAGACCCTCTCCCCGCGGGGCAAGGGCGGCCCGATCCACATCCTCGTCGTCGAGGGCGACGTGGCCGCGGCCGACTCGCTCGCGAAGCTGCTCGCCGGGGATCACCACGAGGTGCGGCGTGCGGCGAGCGCCGCGCACGCGATGGCGGCGCTCGAACAGGAGCACTTCGACGCGATGATCCTCGACCTCTCGCTGCCCGACATGGACGGGCTCGGGCTGCTGCGCGCGATCGAGTCGCGGTTCGGGGGCGCGATGCCGTCGGTGGTGGTGTGCACGGCGCGCCCGCTCAGCAAGGACGAGGCGAAGCGGCTCGAGGACTACGCCGAGGCGATCGTCATCAAGGAGGGGCCGTTCGCCGAGCGGCTGCTCGACGAGGTGCGGCTGTTCGTGGGTCGCCTCCGCGACGGCGTCGGACCGCGCCGACGGTCGCGCGCGCCGCTCGTTCCCGCCGAGCACCGGCTCGACGGGCGACGGATCCTCGTCGCGGACGACGACATGCGCACGGTGTTCGCGCTGTCGGCGGCGCTGCGGGCCAAGGGCGCCGAGGTGCTGGTCGCCGACACCGGCAAGGTCGCGCTCGACGTGCTGGCCCAGCACCCCGAGGTCGACCTCGTGCTGATGGACATCATGATGCCGGAGATGGACGGCTACGAGGCGATGCGGCGGATCCGGCAACAGGAGCGATTCCGCGCGCTGCCGATCATCGCGCTGACCGCCAAGGCGATGAAGGGCGACCAGGAGAAATGCCTCGAGGCGGGCGCGACCGAGTACCTCGCCAAACCCATCGACGGCGATCGCCTGCTGTCGCTCGTGCGCTCCCTCCTCCCGCGGAGCACCAAGCATGGCGCCTGACGTCGCTCACACTCCCCAAGAGGAGGTCGAGGAGATCGAGTTCCACCTCCTGCTCGAGGCGATCTTCTCGCGCTACGGCTACGACCTGCGCGGCTACGCCCCCGCCTCGCTGCGCCGGCGCGTCCTCGCGGTGCTGGCGAAGTCCGGGCTCGGAAACCTCGGCGAGCTGCAGCACCGGCTCCTCTCCGACCCGTCGCTCTTCGCCGACGTGCTGGACGACCTCACCGTGCACGTGAGCGAGCTGTTCCGCGACCCGGGCTTCTTTCGCGTCTTCCGCGAGCGGGTGGTGCCGGTCCTGCGGACCTACCCGCTCGTCAAGATCTGGCACTGCGGCTGCGGCACCGGAGAGGAGGTCTATTCGAGCGCGATCGTCCTCTCGGAGACGAGCCTGTACGAGCGGACGCAGATCTACGCGACGGACGTCAGCCCGGGCGCGCTCGACGCGGCGCGGGAAGGCGTCTACTCGACGGAGCAGGTGGAGACGTTCGCGGAGAACTACGCGCGGGCCGGCGGCGTCGGGAAGCTCTCCGACTATTGCACCGACGGCTACGGCCGCATCGCGCTCAAGGAGCCGCTGCGAAAGAACGTGCTCTTCTTCCAGCACGATCTCGTCTCCGATCAGGTGTTCGGCGAGATGCATGTCGTCTTCTGCCGCAACGTCCTCATCTATTTCGGCCACGACCTGAAGAGCCGCGTGCTGGCGAAGCTCGCCCGGAGCCTGTGCCCCGGCGGATTCCTCTGCCTGGGCTCGAGCGAGCGGCTCGCGCGACCCGGCGAGTGGGGCTTCACCGAGTTCGCCGCGGACGTGAGCATCTACCGGAGGTGACGTGCGGGGGTTCTCCCGACCCGGGGAGGTAGTGGCGATCGGCGGCTCGAGCGGGAGCCTCGCTGCGTTGCAGCAAATTCTCGAGCGCCTGCCTCCCGACTACCGCGCCGCGGTGATCGTGGTGACGCACCAGCACCGCCACGGCGACGCGCTCCTCGCCGAGGTGCTCGCCGCGCGCTGCGCGTTGCCGGTGGAGACGATCCGCGACGGTGATCCGATCGTGCCGGGGAGGGTCTACGTCGCGCCTCCCAACTACCACGTGCTGGTGGAGCGCGACCACACGTTCGCGCTGTCGCTCGATCCGCCGGTCAACTATGCGCGCCCGTCGATCGACGTGCTCTTCGAGAGCGCGGCGCGCGTGTACGGAGCTCGCCTGATCGGGATCCTCCTGAGCGGCGCCAGCACCGACGGCGCGGCCGGGCTCGCGGCCATCGGCGCGCGCGGCGGCGGCGTCGCCTGCCAGGATCCGGACAGCGCGGACGAGCCGACCATGCCGCTGGCGGGCTGCGCGGCGACGCCGGCAGTCCTCGTGGCGCCGCCCGGGATCCTCGCGGCGAGGGTGGCGGAGGTCGGGCCGTGAAGCCGCGCACCGCCGCGGTGCTGCTGGTCGACGACGTCGAGGCGAACCTCGTCGCGCTGGAGGCCCACCTCGAGAACCTCCACTGCGACCTGGTGCGCGCGACGAGCGGCAACGAGGCGCTGCGGCAGCTCCTCAAGCGCGAGTTCGCCGTCATGCTGCTCGACGTGCAGATGCCCGGCATGAGCGGCTACGAGGTGGCCGCGCTGGCGCGCGCCGATACGACCACCCGCGAGGTGCCGATCATCTTCGTGACCGCGATGCACCCCACCGAGGAGATCGTGCTCCGCGGCTACGGCAGCGGCGCCGTCGACGTGCTCTTCAAGCCGATCGATCCGTTCATCCTGCGCAGCAAGGTCGCCGTGTTCCTCGATCTCTACGCGGGCCGCGAGCGGAAGCGGATCATCGAGACGCTGGAGGAGTCGCTCCGCGCGCGCGACGAGTTCCTCGCGATCGCCGCGCACGAGCTACGGACCCCGCTCACCGCCATCCAGCTCGAGCAGGAGATGATCCTTCGGAGGATGCGCCAGCGCCCGACCGCTTTCCCCGACGCGAAGCTGGTCGCCATGGGCGAGAAGGCGATCCGCATGACCAGCCGGCTCGAGAGGCTCGTCAACACACTGCTCGACGTCTCGCGGATCACGACGGGCCGGCTCTCCCTGGAGCTGGGCACCGTCGATCTCGTCGCCCTGGCGCGCGACGTGACGGCGCAGTTCGACGAGATGCTGATGCGCGCCGGCTGCGTGGCCGAGATCTCGAGCCGGGCGCCGACCGTCATCGGCCGCTGGGATCGCGCCCGCATCGAGGAGGTGATCGGAAACCTCCTCGCGAACGCGGTGAAGTTCGCGCCGGGGAGTCCGATCGAGATCTCGGTCACCGGCGACGGGGATCGGGCGACGCTCGCCGTCCGTGACCACGGCATCGGCATCCCGCCCGAGGACCAGGCGCGCGTCTTCGACCGCTTCGAGCGCGCGGTGTCGTCGCGCAACTACGGCGGCCTCGGCCTCGGGCTCTACATCACGCGCCGCATCGTCGAGGCGCACGGCGGGTCGATCAGCCTGGAGAGCACACCGGGCCAGGGGGCGACCTTCACCGTGTCGCTCCCCGTGCTAGCTTGCCCCCGATGAGCGCGCCTGCTTTCCCCGACGCCGCGGCCCACCTCGCCTACCACATCGAGCGGGTCCGGACCTGTCTCGGGCGCCTCCACAACGCCCTCGCCGGCGATGCCGCGCACGTCGTGCGATTCGAGGATGAGCTCGGCGCCCACGACGCGCACGGCGCCGCACGCCTGGCCGCCAGCGACGGGGCGAGCCTGCCCATCGAACGGCTGCGCGCCTGCTTCGGCCTCGACGAGCTGTCGCTGCGCATGCTGATCGCGGCCGCCGCGCCCGGGCTGGATGGCGGGCTGGCCCGCTCCTTCGCGGCCGCCTGCGACGCGGGGCAGCCCGACGTGGGGTTCCTCGTCGAGCTGCTCGCCTCGAGCGAACCCGAGCGCGCCGCGCTCCTCGACGCGCTGGGGCCGGCGGCGCCGCTTCCGCGCTGGCGGCTGGTGCGCCTCGGCGCCGCGCGGGGCTGGCTGCCCGAAGGGCCGCTGGTGCGCCGACCCGTCGTGGTGCCCGACCGGATCGTCGAGTGGCTGCGCGGCGCCACCGCCTTCGAGCCCGAGCGCTTCGAGCGCGTGGCCGAGCTGCGCCCGGCGCTGGGCGCTCCGAGCGACCGCGTGGATGAGACGCTGCTTTCGACCCTCGACCGCGCCCTCGACCGCGAGCGCGACGGACGGCGCCTGCCTCTGCTCGTGACCGGGCCGTCGCTGACGGGCAAGGCCACCGCGATCGCCGCCGCGGCGCGCGCGCGCGGCCACGCCACCCTCGAGGTCGATCTCGAGGCGCTGCCGCTCGTCGCCGATCCGGCCGGCCTGCTCGCCGACCTCGCCCGCGAGGCGCGCCTCCAGGACGCCGTGCTCCTGCTGCGCCACGCCGACTCGCTCTCCGACGGGCGACCCGAGGTGCGCAGCGCCGTGCTGCGCACGCTGACCGAAGGGACGCTGCGCGTCGTGATCACCGCGCGCCACGATCTCGACGAGGCGTTCCGGCGGCTCGCCGGCCTGCAGCGGGTGCGGGTCGAGCTGCCCGGCGACGAGGAGCAGCGGCGCCTGTGGCACCGCGCGCTGCCGCCCGAGGAGGAGCGCACACCGGAGGTGGACGTCGAGGAGATCCTGCGCCGCTACCGCCTGACGCCCGGCGACATCCTCGAGGCCGGCGCCCAGGCCACCGCCGCCGCGCACCTGCGCGGGCCCGACGAGCGCGTCGCCATCGACGACGTGGTGGCCGCCATCCGCGGCCGGCTGCGCCACCGCCTCGGCGACGTGGCGGAGCTGGTCACGGCCGAGGTGAGCTGGGACGACCTCGTGCTGCGCGAGGAGGCGCTCGACCGCGTGCGCGAGCTGCTCGCCTCGGTGGAGTACAAGCGCGTCGTGATGGAGGAGTGGGGGTTCGGCCGCAAGGTCGCCTACGGGCGCGCGCTCTCCGCGCTCTTCTCCGGGCCGCCCGGCACCGGCAAGACGATGGTGGCCACGCTGATCGCCCGCGAGCTCGGGCTCGAGCTGTTCCGCGTCGATCTTTCGCGCGTCGTGTCCAAGTGGGTGGGCGAGACGGAGAAGAACCTCGGCCGCGCCTTCGACGAGGCGCAGAACTCCCAGGCGGTGCTCCTGTTCGACGAGGCCGACTCGCTGTTCGCCAAGCGCACCGACGTCAAGTCATCGAACGATCGCTACGCCAACCTCGAGGTGAACTACCTGCTGCAGCGCCTGGAGTCCTTCGAGGGGATCGTGCTCCTGACCACCAACAACCAGACCACGATCGACGACGCCTTCCGTCGCCGCCTGCGCTTCCGCATCGAGTTCCCGCAGCCCGACGAGGAGGAGCGCGAGCGGCTGTGGCGCGCCCTGATGCCCGCGGGCGCCCCGCTCGCCGACGACGTGGACTTCGAGCTTCTGGCGCGCAAGTTCGCCATGTCGGGCGGCTACATCAAGAACGCGGTGGTGCGCGCCGCCTACCTCGCCGCCGCGGATCCCTATCGGACGATCGACCACGCCATCCTCTACCGCGCCGCGATCCGCGAGTGGGAGGACATGGGCAACCTGTCGATGGCCTGAGTACGGATCTTCGTGCGAAACTCCGCCGGCCGGCTGCCGATAACCCACCTGGAGGTTCCGCCGTGCCTGAAGCCGCCCGTCTCCGCGATACCAGCCACGCCGATCCGAAGCGCGAGGAGCAGGGGCCCGCGCAGCAGCCCGACGCGCCCGCCGGGCAGGACAAGAAGGCCGCCGGCCCGTCCGAGTTCCACGTCGGCGAGGGCCACGGCGACAAGGACTCCCTCGGCCGCAAGGAGGAGCTGCTGCGCCCCTTCTTCCAGGACATGTGCGACGTGGCGGGGCAGCTCCAGCCGCAGTTCGCCGCGATGGGCATGCACTTCCGCCCCGAGGTCCTGCTGGCGACGGCGATGCAGGAGGCGGCCGACCGCGACCCGGTCAACAACCGCAGCTTCGACAACGGCCTCGGCATCATGCAGATCACTCCCTACCGGGGGCAGCTCGATCCGCCGATCGCCAAGGCCATCGGGTGGGACAACTCGAAGGGCATCGAATACAACGTCGCCCACTCCAACTGGAAAAGCGCCCGCGCCAACATCCTCGCGGGCGGCATCGAGCTGCTCGGCAAGGCGAAGTCGATCAAGGTGCTCGTCCCGAAGATCTGGGATCAGATGGACGAACGGCATCGCTGGCGCGCGACGATGTACGCCTACAACGCGGGCGAGGGCAGCGCGTCGCGGGCGCTCAAGCACGGCGGCCCCAACGCGCCGATGATCAGCACCTTCAAGGACCCGCAGGGCCGCGTCATCAGCCACGACTACACCGCCGAGCTGGATCACAAGCTCAACTACGTCGATGGCCACGATCCCTTCGGCGGCGCACCCGGCGGCACGTCGCCGTCGCAGCAGCAGGCCGAGAAGCAGGCGCAGCAGGCGCCGTCCGGCGGGCAGAAGGCGCCGCAGAACGGGCCCGAGAAGGGCAAGGGCGATTCCCGCCTGCGCGGCTCCGTCGGACGCGGCGGCGTCAACGCCCCCGAGGACGTGCGTGCGGTGCAGGGGCGCCTCAAGGAGCGCGGCGTGGACCCGGGGCCGATCGACGGCATCTGCGGCCCCCACACCATCGCTGCGATCGTGATCTTCCAGGAGTCGATCCACGGCGTCGGCGACGGGCGCATCGACGTGGGGTTGACCACCGAGGTGGCGCTCTTCACCACCGACGGCAAGGTGACGCCGGCGGTCAACGACAAGACCAAGCAGGCGGCGACCGAGGCGCAGGGCGGCGGGCAGCACCAGGCCCAGCACGGCGCCGCGCCGACGCACACCGCGCCGGCGACCGGTCATGGCGGACAGACGAAGCGGCCCGTGCTGCCCGGGATCGACCCGGCGCACCCGCTCCGCAACTCCGTCGGGCGCGGCGGCGCCAACCAGCCCGACGACGTGCTCCTCGTGCAGCAGCGGCTGACCGCCCGAGGCCTCGACCCCGGCCCGGTCGACGGCGCCTGCGGGCCGAGGACGCTCGCCGCGATCCTCGAGTTCCAGCAGGCGATGAAGTTCGGCCACGACGGGCGCATCGATCGCGACGGCCCGACGGAGAAGCTGCTGTTCTCGAGCACCGAGCGGGTGGCGCCGCCCAAGGAGAACAAGCCGCAGGGCCAGCACGGCCAGGCCCCGGCGCCGCAGCAACAGCAGGGCGCGGGAGAGCACCAGCACGACGTGACGAAGCCGGTGCCGAGCAACGGGCTCGAGCGCATCGAGCCCGGCGTCAAGCTGACCGCGCCCATCACCGCCGCGTGGAAGGTGCTGATGCCCTACCTGCCGCGGAGCGCGATGATGACCTCCGGGCTGCGCACCGACCAGGATCAGGCGAACATCATCAATCGCTTCTACGCCGAGAATGGCGGGCCGGCGTCGATCAAGGACGTCGAGCGGCGCCGCGAGTGGCTCGGCCACAAGGGCTTCATCATCGCCCGCGTCGGGTCGAGCCCGCACCGCACCGGCCTCGCCTTCGACATCTCGGGCGCGCCGCTGGGCGAGATTCAGGCGGCGATCATTCGCTGCCACGACGACAAGCGCGGCGAGTTCCACTTCCTCGACACGATCATCGAACGCGCCAACAACTGCATCCACGTCAACCTCTCGGGCTAGCGATTCGGGCCGTCGCGCTTTTCACGGTCGTCGGGGGAGCGGCGCTCGCGGCGCCGCCCGACGCGGCGCCGGCGATGGTCCAGCTCCCGGGGGGCGTCGTCGTCGTGGGCCCCTACGTGGCCGATCCGGCGCACCTCGGCTCGCGCGAGGTGTGGCTCGGGCCGTACGCCATCGACCGCGAGGCGCGGCCGGGCGTCACGCGCAGCACCTGCCGCGTGCGCAAGGCGCGCCTGGCGACGGAGGCGGAGCTCGAGCACGCCCTGCGCGACGGCGCGGTGACGCGAGGCGCCGGTGCCGAGCTGACCGCCACCATCGCGACGCCGGCCGACGCCGAGGCGCTCGCCAACGTCGAGGGCGCCGGCTTCTACGAGGTGCTCCTCGACGGTCCGATGCGCCTCGTGCTGCGCTTCCCCGGCGAGCAGAGCGAGGCGGCGGTCCTCGGGCGCTGCGTCACCGGCCCCGAGGCGCCGCGCCGGGCGCGCAAGCTCAAGGCGGCCGTCGCGCTCGATCGCGGCCGCGGCGCGACGTGGACCCAGGCCGAGAGCTTCTTCGCCCTCGGCGACCGCCCGCCGGCACCGCGCAAGCTCGCCAAGGGCGAGACCGTCTATGTCGTGCACGAGGAGGGCGGCTTCGCCTTCGTCGCGCTTTTGCCCGAGGGTGAGCCGCAGGGCTGGGTGCGCAGCGACGCGGTGAAGTAGCGCGGGGCCGATCCCGGCGCGCGGCCGCGACGCAGCCCTACCTGCGCTCGCAGGCCCGGCAGCGCGGCCGGCCTTGCGGCGACGGGACGCATGCCTCGCAGAGGACGTGCAGCTTGTCGTCGCACAGCGCGGGTCGCGGCGTGGCGCCGCCGCAGCCGTCGCAGGCGAGCGCGTCGAGCGAACGGGCGCCGGCGGGGAGGCGCGCTTCGAGCTCGCGCTCACCCTTGCGGCGGCGGACGCGAAAACGGAGGTTCGCCACGCGAGCGGTCGCGCGCACCAGGGCGGCCGGAGCGAGCGTCACCCGCACCGCATAGCGCGCCGCGAGGTCGCGCACCTTGGCGTCGCGTTCGGCGATGAGCTGGGCCACCTTGGCGGCGATCGCGGCGCCGTCGGTGCGGCGGCGCGGCGCGCGGGCCTCGCCGATGAGGGCGTCGAAGTACTCCACGATGCGATCGCGATCGCGGGCCTGCCGGCGGGCGACGCCGTCGAGCATCGAGGCGATCGCCGGCGCCGCGGCGAGCTCGGCGCGGCGCGCGATCCGTGAAGCCACCGGCGCCGGCACGGGCGCCGTCTCCACCGGCGAGCGGCGGGCGAGCGAGCGCGCCGGGTCGAGGAGCGACGCGAACTCCGCGTCGGGCTCGCCGCCGGTCGTGCTCTCGACCACCAGATTGAAGGTCCCTTCCCAGCGGTCGTCCGCTTCGGCGGCGTAGGAGACGATCGCGAGCACGTAGGTCGCCTCGCCTCCCGTCACGCCGACGAACTCGCAGACGCCGTTGCGCACCACGAACCGCTCCGCCGCCGCGCTCACCTGCGCCGCCCGTGGTGCCTCCAGATCGATCCGCAGCGACGCGACCGGCACCTCGGCTCGCGCCTCCGCGACCAGCCGCTCGAGGAGCGGCGAGCCCAGGCCGCAGCCGACCGCGCCGGCGCCGTCCGCGTCGAGCGCGAGCCGCGTCTCCTCGGCGAGGCCCAGCGCGCGCGCCGTCTCGGGCGGCACCAGCGCCATCGCCCCGCCCGGCGCCGCCTCGACGAGCGCGCCGCGCGCGGCCAGTGATTCCATCACGAAGCCGACGGGATCGATCGCCCGGCTCACGTCTCGAAGTCCTTGCCGAAGAGCGCATCGTCGAGCGCGCGCGCCTTCTCGTACACGCCTCGCGCCCGGAGCAGCTCCTCGGCGATCCGGTCGAACCCGCTCTCGATCTCGCTCTCGGCCCGCGACTCGGCGTAGAGCGCGAGGATGCGCTCCTCGAGATCGCGCTCGTCGGCGAGGTTGCCGAGCACCATGTCCATCTCGCCCACCACCAGCTCGAAGAGATGGACGCGGCGGTCGAGCACGTCGAGGACGCGCTCCTCGACGGTCCCACGGGCGCAGAGGTTGTAGACGCGCACCTCGCCGGTCTGCCCGAAGCGATGGAGCCTTCCGATGCGCTGCTCGATCACCATCGGGTTCCACGGCAGGTCGAAGTTGACGAGCAAGCGACAGAACTGGAGGTTGTGGCCCTCGGCGCCCGCGTCGCTCGTCAGGAGGACGCGCGCCGCGCCCTCGCGAAACGAGTCGACGACCTCGCGGCGCCGGGCGGCGTCGAGCCCGCCGTGGAAGATCGCGTGCGGGATGCCCTCGCGGGTGCAGAGCTCGTCGAGGAAATCGAGCGTGCGGTGGTAGCGGCTGAAGACGAGCGCCGGCTCGCGGTGCGCGCGCAGGAGCTCGAGGAGCGCGGTCGCCTTGCGCGTGGCGGACACGCGGTCCGCCTCGGAGATCACGCCGGCGAGGCCATCTCGGAACGTCGAGGAATGCTTTTCCCCGTCGCGCATCCTCCTGGCCGTGGAGGCGGCCGCCTGCGGGCTCGAGCCGGCCTCGAGGAGGAGCAGCGACGCCGCCCGGCGCGCGCCGCTGTCGGCGGCGTGGGCCCGCAGGAGCGCGACCACGCGATCGTAGAGCGCGCGTTCGCCCGGCTCGGGCTCGACGGCAATGGTGGTCACGTAGCGCGGCGGGAGCTTGAGACCGCTCTGGGCGCGCGTGTTGCGGATCATCACCTCGGCGAGGAGCGCCCGCAGGCGCTCGCGGTTCTTCGGCGAGGTCGGATCCTTCGGCTCGACGAACTGCTTGCGGAACGCCGCCGGCGACGGGAACTGCCCCGGCCGCAGGAGCGTCACCAACTGGTAGAGCTCCTCGAGGTCGTTCTCGATCGGCGTCGCCGTGAGCAGCAGCAGAAAGCGGCTCGTCAGCCCGTCGACGAGCTTCCAGGAGAGCGTCGCCCGGTTCTTGACCCGGTGCGCCTCGTCGACGATGACGAGGTCCCAGGGCGCCGCCTGCACCAGGGGAGCGTGGCGCGCCCCGCGGGCGAGCGCGAGCGAGGCCACCACCACGCCATCGCCGCGCCAGAACTCGGCCGCGTCGAGGCGGAGCTGCGCCTCGTCGGTGTGGCGTACGACGATGCCCGCCTTGGTCGCCAGCTCCTCCGCCCACTGCGGCACGAGCGGCGGCGGCACGAGGATGAGCACCCGCCGCGCCATCCCGCGCAGCTGGTACTCGCGCAGGACCATGATCGCCTCGACGGTCTTGCCGAGGCCGACCTCGTCGGCGAGCAGCGCCCGCCCGCGCAAGACGCGAAGCACGCGACGCACCGTCTCGACCTGATACGCGTGCCGCTCGACGCCGGTGAGCGACGCCGGCGAGAGCAGCTCGCTGAAGCTCCCCGCCGCCGCGAGCGCGTGCGCCGCGATCGTGTGCGCGACCGCCGCGAGATCGCCGGCCGGCCCCGCGAGCCGGTCCGCGAGCGCCGCGACGTCGACGGAAGCCACATGGACGCGGGGCGGCGAAAGCGCGGGCGGCGGCGGGACGCTGGGTGGCGAGGGGGCGGCCACGTCGC
The DNA here is from genome assembly GCA_021784515.1 of Myxococcales bacterium. GTDB lineage: Bacteria > Myxococcota_A > Polyangia > Palsa-1104 > SHYY01 > SHYY01. Next base: position 14,110 of record JAJXSP010000051.1, read on the forward strand.
GAGACTACGCGCCGCGACGGCGGGAGCCAAGCGGGGAGTGGTCTCGTGGGATTCGGAGTACGCGGGCTTCGGGCTTCAGACGTCGACGGGATGGAGGATCGGACTCCGCCGTGCCTTCCCGGAAATGGTCGGGCCCGGGGTCCGGGGAGAGAAGTGTTGGAAAGCTAATACCGTCCCCGATTTTTTGCCCCGTGACGCTCCCGCGGCGGATGCACCGGCGGCGCGCTCTTCGCCACGTGCGGCGTCGGTCGCGCCGGCTGCCAGCGTGCGGCGACGCGCATCGCGAGCGCCCCGCCGGCGAGCGCCATCGCGATCGCCACCGCCACAGCCACCCACGGCCCGACGGAGCGGGGCCGCCCCATCGTCACGACGATCGGGGCGCCGATCGACCGCGGCCCGAGCGGGTGCGCATGGCCGATCGTCACCTCGATCGCCGCGCGCGCCGGCGCCTCCGGCGCGGTGGTGATCGCCACGCCGATTCGCCGGGCTTCCAGCGGCCCGAGCGCCACCCGCGGCGGCAGCACCGCCTCGCGCCCCGCCTTCGGACGGACGCGCACCGCGAGATCGATCACCGCGGCGCGGAGCGGATCGCGATTGCCGAGTTCGACGGCGACGATCGTCTTGCCGCCGCCTCCGACGAGCCCGGCGCGCGCCTCGATCCGCGGCGGCGCCTCGCCGAGCTCGAGGCACAGCGCCGGAAAGAGGTGCGCCGGCACCGCCCCCTGGAGCGGCTGGGGCAGCGTGCGTCCCGCCGCGCGCGTCGCCCACAGCGAGAGCGCGCCCCGCGCCGCCAGCTCGCGCGCCGCGGCACGAGCCGCGGGATCGCCGAGCGCGGCGACCAGCTCCTCGACGGTGCGCACCAGCCTTCCGGCGAGAGGCAGGAAGGGAAGCCGCAGCATCCCCCAGGCGAACGCGAACGAGCGCAGCGCCTCGGGGAGCGCCGCCAGCTCGGCCTCCGTCGCGTCGACGAGATCGCGGGGCGTGCCCGGCAGCTTCACGGGGCCGCGCAGCGCGTCGCGGAGCCGATCGCGCGCGTCCGGCCGGTCGCAGAGCGCGACGCGATCGCCGACGGCGCCGAGAGCGAGGAAGCGCAGCGCGGCGAAGTCGGCGGCGCGCGAGCCGGGCCGGGGAAAGGCTCCCGGCTCGATCGCCGCGCGCACCGCGCGATCGACCGCCAGCGACGGCGGCAGCCCCCGCGCCGCCGCGAAGTGCGCCCCCGCGCCTGGTCGCACGCGATCGGCCCACACCTCGAGCGCGCCCGCCTGGAGCGCCGCGAGCAGCGCCTCGCGCCCGCCGGGTCGATCGAGCAGCGACGGCAGCTCCTCGACGGCGCGCACCATCGTTCCGTCGCCGAGCGGCAGCGCGCGAACGCCGAGGCCGAGCAGGAGGCGCGTCGCCGGAAGGGCGCGCCCGTCGTCCCGCAGGGCGCGCGTCGCCGCGGCGAGCGCCTCGTCGCCCAGCGCAACCGCGAACCACCGCTCGAGGAAGCCGCGCGCGAGCAGCGACGAGAGCGCCCGCAAGAGCGGCGCGGCCGCCGGCGCCTCCGGGCCGTCGACGAGCGCGCGCACCTCGTCGAGGCCCTGCACCGACGGGCCCGGCCCCGGACGTCCGTCGTGCGTGAGGTGGAGACGGCGCCCGCCCGCGCCCCACAGGAACGTCGCGAGGCGCAGCGCCTCTTGCGCCTCGGCCTCGTCGTCGGCGGGCCATCGCCGGGTGGGCGCGTCCGGGTTCACGGGGGCGGATCGTAGCACCGCCGCCCGCAGCGAGCGGCCGCGCGACCAGCTCACCGACGGGCTCCCCTGCGCGAGGAGCAGCGCCGCGACATTGACAACGCCCACCGGCGGTCGGATCGTCGCGCGCGCACCCAGCCGCGAGGAGGCCGCACATGGCAGCGAGCGATCGGACGATGGCCGGAAAGACCTGCTTGATCACCGGAGCGACCAGCGGCATCGGCTTCGTCGCGGCGCGCGAGCTGGCGGCGCGCGGGGCGACGGTGGTGCTCGTCGGTCGCAGCGCGAAGAAGTGCGAGGAGTGCGTCGCCGCGATCAAGCAGGCGACCGGGAACGAACAGGTGGAGTCCCTGCTCGGCGACCTGTCGCTGCAGCGCGACGTGCGCGCCGTCGCCGCGAAGTTCCGCGAGAAGCACGATCGCCTCCACGTGCTCCTCAACAACGCCGGCGCGGTGTGCGCGGAGCGCCAGGTGACGGGCGAGGGGATGGAGATGACGCTCGCCGTCAATCACCTGAGCGGATTCCTGCTCACCAACCTCCTCCTCGACACGATCCGAGCCAGCGCCCCGGCGCGAATCATCAACGTCTCCTCGGCGGCGCACGCCTGGGCGAAGATCGATTTCGACGACCTGCAGAGCGAAAAGGGCTATTCGGGCTTTCCGGTCTACGGGCAATGGAAGCTGGCCAATGTGCTCACGGCCTACGAGCTGGCGCGGCGCCTCGAGGGCACCGGCGTGACGGCGAATGCCCTCCACCCGGGAATCATCCGCTCCGGCTTCGGGCGCAGCGCCGGCGGATTCATCGGTTTCTTCGTCAAGGCGGCGTCGCTGTTCATGAGCACGCCGGAGCAGGGCGCGGCGACGAGCGTCTACCTCGCCACCTCGCCCGAGGTCGAGGGCATCACCGGCAAGTACTTCTCCAATCGGAAGCCGAGGCGGTCGTCGAAGGTGTCCTACGACGAGGCGGTCGCCCGGCGATTGTGGGAAGCGAGCGAGAAGCTCACGCAGGGCGAGCCCGGAAGGGCGGCCACCGCCTCGACCTGAACCGATCGCCGGAGATCGGCCGCGCTACCTCCGCCGCGCCACGCGCCGCTCGGAGCGCCACGCCAGGAAGCGGCGGTACAGCTCCGCCTGCCGCGCGCCGGCGCTCGGGTCCATGTAGCTCAGCACCGCGAAGGCCACCACGCGCTCCACCTGCGCGCGCTCCGCGCCGAGGCTGCGGAGCACCTGCTCGATCGGCGCCGGGCTGGCCGCGAACGGCTGCTCGTCGACGGGCGGGCCGTGGATCTGCTCGAACAGCTCGATCGCCGACCACAGCCGCACGTGGTGTCGCCTCGTCACCGGCCACAGCGCGTCGAGGGTGCGGCGCGCCTTCGCCGGCGTCGCGCGCTTCACCCCGACGCCGTCCTGGAGGATCAGCACATCGACGCCCGCTCCGTCGAGGATGTCGCGCCACCACCGCGCGTGCGCGCGCGGATCGAGCGCCCCGGTGTAGAAGGGCGCGATGGCGACGGGCGCCTCGACGAGCGCCTTGAGCGCGGCGCTGGTGCGGGCGAGGAAGCCGCGCAGCCTCGGCGCGCCGGCGACGCCGAAGGTGCGGTAGTCGATCTCCTCGGGCACGTACCAGCCGGCGAAGGCGGGCGACGCGGCGCACGCCTCGCCGAGCGCCTTCGCCGCGGCGGGATCGTCGAGCGGCTGCGGGAGCGCGCCGTCGGGGAACGACGACGGCCAGCGCGCGTCGGCCCACAGCCCGACGAAGACCGGCATCTTGATCGCGCTCGCGGCGGCGAGCAGCGCGGTCACCGAGCCCACCTCGCCGCGCCTCATCGCGTCGTAGGAGCGGCCGCCCGCGCCGGAGAACTGGAGGACGACGAGCCGGACGCCGGCGGTGCGCAACGTGCCGAGCGCGCGCGTCCACTCCGGCGCCTCCCACGCCAGCTCGCGGTCGTTGATCTGGATGAAGGTGGAGTCGAAGCCGCGCTCGGCGCGCGTGCCCCACCCGACGGGCGCCACCGCGGCGGCGGGGCGGGCGACCGACGCGGTGACGAGCGCCGCCCCGAGGGCGACGGCGCAAAGAGCGAACGGGCGCACCCCGCGGTTCTACACCGTCGGAGGGCGCGGTGCGATCAGCGCTTGCGCCCCGGCCGATGGGAAGCATAGCGCTCGCCGGCGCTCGAGCACCTCGCGGGTCCACTGCGCCGGCGCGCAGCGACGTACAAATGCAACCTTCTCGCTTGACAGTTCTTCATAACCCTGGTTAAGGTTCAAGCGACTTGGGGCCTGGGCGCGTTCCAAGAGACCAAAGGAGGTCAACCATGATCCGTGTCTTGAAGTTGGTAGCGGTTGCAACTCTTGCCTTCGGGGGGGGGGGATGCGTGGGAAATCAAGAGGATCCG
>JAJXSP010000052.1 GCA_021784515.1 Myxococcales bacterium
TCTATCGGCGGCGGCGCCTCGAGGCGCAGGCGGCGACGGCGCGCCCCGCGGTGCTCGAGGCCGACGGCGGCGCCCGCTCCGACGAGGAGGTGCTGGCCGAGCTGGGCGCCTACGACGACGCCGAGCGCGAACCGCCGGAGCAGGAGACTCCGGTCGCGCCGGCGCTCGCCAAGGCGGGCCGCGGCTGAACGAAGTCCGTCACCGAACCCGCCTCACCACGTCACCACCACCAGCCCGTCGCCGCCGACGGTGCCGTTGTCGCCTCCGACTCCGACGCCGGCCACGTAATCGGCGTCGACGCTCGCGGCCGGCTTCGCGCCGCTGCCCCCGGCGAGCGTGCCGCCGTTGACCGCTCCGTCGAGGTGACCCGATCCACCGCCGCCCGCGCCACACGTGATCGCCGGGGACTGGTGGTTTCCCGGACCCCCGCCGTACCAGCCGCCGCCGCCGCCCGCGCCGCAGTAGCTGCTCGTCCCGCCGGCGAACTGGCTGCCGGAGGAGCCTGCGCCGTAGTTGCACTTGCCGGGCACTCCCCCGCCGTTCTGGGTACCGCCGGTGCCGCCGCACGGCAGGCCGTTGGGCGACACCGCGTCGCCGCCGCTCGTGCCGCCCCCGGGCCCCCCCTGCTCCGGACCGCCCTCGCCGCCGCCGCCGCCGCCCGCGGTGAGGAGCTCGGTGCCCATGCCGTCGCGCACCGCCGAGCGGCCGCCCCCGGCCGCGGTGTAATTGCTGTAGGTGCCCGCCGCGCCGCCGCCGTAGGAAGGAACGCCGCTCAGGTTCGACCCGCCCTGCCCGACGACGATCGTGAGCTTGGTGGACCCGACCACCAGCGATCCCCCGGCGAAGACGTGACATGGGGGCTCCTATCGGTGCGGCGGTCCGTCGGCGGCGGACCGACCGGCGCCATCGTGGGCCACCCCCGGCTCGCGCGTCAATCGCGCTCGGCTACCATGCCCTCGCCCACGGCTTGACCCCCCTCGGTGCGCGCGATACGGTCCGCGCCACCATGGAGCTGCGCACCTTCACCTTCCTCGACGTCCTCCAGCCCCAGCTCGCCGCCTTCCTGCAGACCGTGGCGCAGGGCTTCCTGCCGCTCGAGCGGCAGGCGTCGCTCCTCGTCGAGGTCGCTCCGGGCATCGCGATCAACAACGTCACCGACGCCGCGCTCAAGCAGACCCGGGTCATCCCCGGGATGCAGATCGTCGAGCGCGCCTTCGGCCTGCTCGAGGTGCACTCGTTCGATCAGGGCGAGGTGCGCGCCGCCGGCGCGGCGATCCTCGAGCGCCTCGGCCTCCACGAGCACGACCGCCTGAAGCCGCGCGTGCTCTCGCAGCAGACGATCACCGGCATCGACGGCCACCACGCCGCGCTGATCAACCGCATGCGCCACGGCGACATGATCGAGGAGTACCAGACGCTCTACACCCTCGAGGTCCACCCGGCGGCCTACGCCGGCATCGCCGCCAACGAGGCGGAGAAGGCGGCGCCGATCCGGCTGCTCGAGGTGATCACCTTCGGCGCGGTCGGGCGGCTGTGGCTGGGCGGCGGCGAGGCGGAGATCGCCGAGGCGGCCAAGGCGATCGAGAAGACGCTGGCGGCGATCGACGGGCGAGAGAACCGGGGCTGAAGTCCCCCCGAGCGCCGGGTACACTCCCGGCATGAGCATCGCGCCCAAAAAGCGCGGCCCGTTCACGGTCGCCGATCTGTTCGCCATCCCCGAGGAGGCGCGCCGCCACGAGCTGATCGACGGCGAGATCGTCGAGAAGGGCGCGGCGACGGGGGAGCACGGCAACGCGCAGTCGGCGCTGACGACCGAGCTCCGCCGCCCCTTCGATCGCCGTCCCGGCGGCAGCCTGCCCGGAGGCTGGTGGTTCGCCTCCGAGGTCGAGATCCTGTTCGGCGACGACGTGTGCCGCCCCGACGTCGTCGCGTGGCGCCGCGAGCGCGTCCCCGAGCGCCCACGTGGGACGCCCGTCGCCGTGCGCCCCGACTGGACGTGCGAGATCCTCTCGACCAACCGGCGCAACGACCTCGTGCGCAAGAAGCACGTCTACCACCGCCACCAGGTCGGGCATTACTGGATCGTCGACCCGGTCGAGGAGACGCTGGCCGTCTATCGCTGGCACCCGGACGGCTACCTGGAGATCCTCGCCGCCGAGCGCGCCGAACGCGTGCGCGCGGAGCCGTTCGAGGCGATCGAGCTGTCGGTCGGCGTGCTGTTCGGCGACGAACCCGAGGGGTGAGGTTGCAGGAACGTCCTTCCGGACGTTCGGTCGTTCAGGGCGTGGGCTGAGCGGCGCCCATGCGCGGCGTCACTCCGAGTTGCTCGAGGATCGTCATCAGATCGAAGTAGTGCCGGATCTCGGTGATGAACCCGTTGTCGAACGTCAGGACCTCGACCGCCGGGACGGAGCCGTGCTTGCCGGTCGGCGGGATGGTGCCCATCGGCCCACTGAGCGCGCCCTTCTGGGTGCCGTCCCAGAGGATCTCGACGACGACGCGGTCGCCCGAGGCGAAGGTCTCCTTCACCGTCCCCTTGAGATCGGGGAACGACACCGTCCATCGCTTGATCAGGTCGACCACCTGCTTGCGCCCCTTCACCCGCTGGTGCGTCGCCTCCTCCTCGTAGATCGCGTCGTCGGAGAGCATCGCTCCGTAGCGGTTCCAGTCCTTCGCGCTGAACGCCGCCACGTGCTCCTTGGTCTTCTGAACGAGATCCTGCGCAGCCATCGTCGCCTCCTTTCGAGGTCGTCGCCCGCCGGGGGCCCGCCGCGGAAATGCGAACGCCGGCCCTCGGACAGCCCACGCGTTCTGGGGCCGCGCGGACCGGGTGCAAGGTTGGAGTGAGAAAATGGGGACAGGGATCAATCCTGGCAGCACGCGTCGCAGCGGGAGGCGGCGGGGACGGGAGGCGGCGGGGACGGTGTTGATTTTTTCGCCAGCGGAGGCGGCGGGGAAGCGGAGGCGGCGGGGAAGCGGAGGGAGGCGGCGGGGACGGTGTTGATTTTTTCGCCGTTCTCGCCAGGCTGCAAAGGGCCGCTGGCACGAGAAGCGGTAGAAAAGCAACACCGTCCCCGCGACCTCTTCCCGCGACCTCTTCCCCGCCTTCCGCCGCCGTCCCCGCGACTTTCCGCCGCCCGCGACCTTCCGTCCCCGTCCCCGCGACCTTCCGTCCCCGCGACCTTCCACGCCCGGCGCGTCGCCGGAGAAGTGGTACCGTCTTCGTCACGATGCCAATCGACCTGCGAAGCGAGCTGGCGGCGCTGGTGCGCAGCTTCGATGCCGCGGGCATCCCCTACGCGCTCTGCGGCGCCCTGGCGCTCGCGATCCACGGCCATCCGCGCGCCACGCGCGACATCGATCTGGTCACCGATCCCGATCACCTCGAGCAGCTCAAGGCGGTGGCGCGCACCCATCGCTTCACGCTCGAGGCGCTGCCGATGACGTTCGCCTCCTCGGGGATCACCGTCCATCGCCTGAGCCGCGTCGAGGGTGGGCAGCTGCTCACGCTCGACGTGCTGCTCGGTGAGGGCGCGCTCGCCGGCGTGTGGGCGACGCGCGAGCGACGCGACAGCGAGCAAGGGGCGCTCTGGGTCGTGTCGCGCCAGGGGCTCGTCACCATGAAGCTCGCCGCGGGGCGGCCCCAGGATCTCGCCGACCTCGCCGCGCTGGAGGGCTCCGCGTGAGCCGCCCGGTCGACATGAGCCCGCCGGCCATCGAGGCGCGCCTGCGGCGGCTATCGGCCCTCTCGCGGCTCGATCTCCGCTCTGCGCCGCGCGTCGACATGACCCCTTCGGGGATCGAGGCGCGCCTGCGCGAGTGCGCCGAGATGTCCGCGCTGTGCCGGTCGCTGGCGGGGGGCGTCGGGCGAAGGTGATGCCCTCCCCCGGCGACGGTCGCTTCGCGAGCGGGAGCGGAGGTAACCTCTCAAAAGAAGAAGTGGTGGCGCCGAACTTCCCCGTTGACGTTGGCGTCACCGACGACGTTCGCGACACCGTCCCCGCGACGGAGCGAGCCTGGCTGACCGCCGCCGCCGCCGCCGAGAGCGCATTGTCGGCGCCCTGCGCTCCGCGCGCCGCCGCCGCGTACTCGTCCCACGCCCCGGCGAGCTGCTTGCCGACGGCGCCGAGCTTGGCCGCGTGGCCCGGCTTGCGGGCGAACCCGATCACCGGCGCGAGCACCTTGTCGCGCGCCCCCTCGGAGGCGCGCAGCAGCGCCGCCGGGGTGAGCGTGAACACCTTGCCGTAGCCGGCGAGGTCGGCGTCGAAGTGCGCTGCCACCAGCACTCCGCGAACCTCCCGCCGCGGCCGGGGGCCGCCGAGGCGCGACGCGCCCAGAAACTTGCATCCCACCCCCATTCACCCCATCTATCACCGATCCCCATGACCCAACCCCTGCCAGCCTCCCCGCTCGCGCGTGGCGTCGTCGATGCCGCGCTCGCCCGCTCGCTCCTCGAGATCGCGCTCTCCTCGGGCGGCGACTGGGCGGACCTCTACTTCGAATACCTCACCGCCGCCGACTTCGTCCTCGAGGACGAGAAGGTGAAGTCGGTGGGGCGCGGCATCACCTGCGGCCTCGGCGTGCGCGTGCTCAAGGGCGACGCCACCGGCTACGCCTACTGCGAGCAGCTCGATCCGGAGGCGATGCGCCGCGCCGCGCGCGCCGCGGCCCAGATCGCCGCCGCCGGGGCCTCGCAGCCGCACGAGGCGGTCCGCTCCATCACGCTGCCCGACTTCTACCCGGTCGCGCAGCCGTCGCTGGCGGCGATCCCCGACGCGAAGCTCGAGCTGCTGCGCCGGGCGGACCGCGCCGCGCGCGCCGCCGACCCGCGCATCGTCAAGGTGAGCTGCTCGCTCGCCGAGTCACTGAAGGAAGTGGTGATCGTCGGCGCCGACGGCCGCCTCGCCCGCGACACGCAGCCGATGGTGCGCTTCAGCGTCGGCGTGGTGGCCGAGGAGGACGGCAAGCGGCAGTCGGGCTCGTCGGGCGGCGGCGGGCGCAAGGGCATGGAGTACTTCACGGAGCACTCGCCCGAGTGGCACGGCGCCGAGGCGGCGCGCGTCGCGCTCGCGATGCTCCACGCCGCCGACGCACCGGCCGGCGAGATGGAGGTGGTGCTCGGCCCCGGCGACTCGGGGATCCTCCTGCACGAGGCGATCGGCCACGGGCTCGAGGCCGACTTCAACCGCAAGCAGACCTCGAACTACTCGGGGCGCGTCGGCCAGCGCGTCGCCTCGACGCTCTGCACCGTCGTCGACGACGGCACGATCGGCCACACCCGCGGCGCGATCAACGTCGACGACGAGGGCAACGAGGGGCGAAGGAACGTCCTGATCCAGGACGGCGTCCTCGTCGACTACATGCACGACCGCCTCTCGGCGAAGCACTTCCGGCGCACGCCGTCGGGCAACGGGCGCCGCGAGTCGTTCCGCTGCCAGCCGTTGCCGCGCATGACCAACACGCTGCTTGGCGCCGGGCCTCACGACCCCGACGAGATCGTCCGCTCGGTGAAGCGCGGCATCTACGCGCGCCGCTTCTCGGGCGGCCAGGTGAACATCAACAACGGCGACTTCGTCTTCTCGCTCACCGAGGGCTACCTGATCGAGGACGGGCGCATCACCACGCCGGTCAAGGGCGTCAACCTGATCGGCAACGGCCCCGACGTGCTGACCAAGGTGACGATGCTCGGCCGCGACTTCCAGCTCTCCGACGGCATGTGGACCTGCGGCAAGGACGGCCAGTCGGTCCCCGTCGGCGTCGGCACCCCCACCATCAAGATCGCCGCGATGACCGTCGGCGGGACGAAGGCGTGACGGCAGCCGCCCCGCGGCCTGCCCGTGAGCGTGACCGCTAGTGGGCCGGTCGTTCGCTCACGCTCACGCTCACGCTCACGAGGCGCAGAGGAATCATGGACCTGGTTGAAGAGCTGCAGGGGATCGCGCAGAAGGCCGCCGCGTGGGCGGTCGCCGCCGGGGCCGAGGCGGCCGAGGTGGTGGTGGGCGACGGCGTGGAGCTGACCACCAAGGTGCGGCTGGGCGAGCCGGAGCTGGTGCAGGAGGCGGGATCGCGCGCGCTCGGGCTGCGCGTGTTCCGCGACCGGCGCCCCGCGGTGACGCAGACCACCGACCTCTCCGACGACGCCCTGCGCCGCTTCGTGCAAGAGACGGTCGATCTCGCGAAGCTGTCGGAGCCCGACGAGCTGAACCAGCTGCCGCCCGACGGGAGCTTCGCCACCGCGATCCCCGACCTCGATCTGTTCGACGAGCGCGTCCTCGCCATCACCGCCGCGCAGGGGCTGGCGCTGGCGAAGGAGGCCGAGGCGGCATCTCGCGGCTTCTCGCCGCGGATCACCAACTCCGAGGGCGCCACCTTCTCGCGCTCGTCGGGCGCGCGCGCGTTCGCCATCGAAGGGCGCGGGCGCGCCGGCTTCCTCGCCGGCTACCGCTCGAGCGGGCTCTCGCTCGTCGTCGAGCCGCTCGCCGACGACGCGGGCGGCAAGAAGCGCAACGGCTACTGGTGGACCTGGTCGCGCTTTTGCGACGGGCTCGAACCGGCGGCGGAGGTGGGGCGCGAGGCGGCGCGCCGCGTGGTGGCCAAGCTCGGCGCGGAGAAGATCCCGACGGCGCGAATGCCGGTGGTGTTCGACCCGCAGGCCGGCCGCGCGCTGCTCGGCGCCCTCGCGGGAGTGATCTCCGGCGGCGCCATCTACCGCCGCGCCAGCTACCTCCTCGATCGCGAGGGCACCGCCATCGCGTCGCCGCTCGTGAACGTCGCCGACGACCCGCTGGTGCCGCGCGCGCCGGGCTCGCGCCCCTACGACGGCGACGGCCTGCCCACGCGGCGCAACGTCGTCGTCGAGGGCGGCGTGCTGCGCACCTTCCTCCTCGACACCTACTCGGCGCGCAAGCTCGGGCGCTCGTCCAACGGCTGCGCCGGCCGCGGCATCGGCGGCGGGCCCCACGTCACCACCTCGAACTTCGTCCTCGCGCCAGGCGCCGCGAAGCGCGAGCAGCTCTTCGCCGGCCTCTCGCGCGCGCTCTACGTCACCGACCTCATGGGCTTCGGCTTCAACGCCACGACCGGCGACTTCTCGCGCGGCGCGGCCGGCTTCCTCGTCGAGAACGGCGCGCCGGGCCGCCCGGTGAGCGAGGTGACGATCTCGGCGAACTTCGACGCGCTCTGGAAGTCGGTGGACATGGTCGCCGACGATCTCGACGCCCGCTCTGCAACTGCTTGCCCCTCGTTCCGGGTGTCGGAGATGATGGTCGCCGGGAGGTAACACCATCATGGCGCTCGACCTCGGGCCGCTCGAAGACACGTTGCTCACCGACGGGATCCGCCGCGCGATCGCGCCGGGTCCGATGCAGAAGATGGCGGCGCGCGGCCTCGCGCCGCTGCCGCCGCCGGACCTCGTGACGGCGCTCTACATGCTCGCCGAGCCGTGGCGCGTGCCGTCGGAGGGAGACCCGCTGCCCGAGGTGGCGGTCGACGCGCGCAAGACCGTGGCGGGCATGCCCGACGGCCTGCTCGCCGGCGTGGTGGCGCTCAAGCTCGACGCGCGCGTGCTCGACTTCGTGGCGCGGCAGCTCGTCGCGCGCCCGAAGCTGATCCAGGCGCTGCTCCTCAACCGCGCCGTCGCCGACGAGACCTTCGCCCACCTGGCCTCGGTGTGCGCGGAGGCCGAGCTGGCGATGATCGCGCGCAACGAGGATCGCCTCCTCCGCGCGCCACAGATCATCGCCGCCCTCTACCTCAACAAGCGAACGCCGATGTCGATGGCGGTGCGCGCCGTCGAGTTGGCGGTGCGCAACGGCGTCGTCGTCGACATCCCGCAGTTCGACGAGATCCGGGCACAGGTGCAGGGCGGGCACGCCGAGCTGGCGAAGTCGGGTGCCGAGGACGCGCCCTTCAAGCAGGCGGCGCTCGAAGAGGTGATCGACGACGTCGCCGATCTCGGGCTCGAGGGCGACCTCAGCGACGAAGAGCTGGAGGAGCTGGTCGCGCACGACGAGAGCATGGTGCAAAACGGCGAGAAGAAGACGCTGCGCATCACCGAGCTGTCGATCCCGGCCAAGGTGCGGCTCGCCTTCGTCGGCAACTCCTTCGCCCGGAGCGTCCTCATCCGCGACTCGAACCGCCCGGTGTACATGGCGGCGATCAGCTCGCCGCAAGTCAGCGACAACGAGATGCTGAAGTACGCGGCGAACCGCGGACTGCCCGAGGACGTGATCCGTTTCATCGCCGGCAAGAGGAGCAGCCTGCGGCTGTACAGCATGAAGGTGGCGCTCCTCTTCAACCCGAAGACGCCGCTCCCGACGGCGATGGGCTTTTTGAACTTCCTCACCTTGAAGGACCTGCGAGCTGTGGCGAAGTCGAAGGCCATCCCCGCGCCGCTGGTGCGGGCGGGGCAGCAGCTTTTGACGAAGAAGAATCAGAAGTGACCGGAGGCGCGCGCGACGGACGATGGGCGAGCGAGGTGAGGTGACGTTCGCCGAGCGCGTGGGCGGAGTGCTGGTGCGGCCGCGGGCCACGCTCGCCGCGGCGGTCGAGGGCGGCCACGGCGCCGCCGACGTGGCGCTCCTCCTCGTCCTCAAGGTGCTGGCGTCCGAGACGGTGGCGCTGGCGCGCGCGGTGATGGAGGTGCCGCTCGTCGGGCCGTCGGCGCTGCTGCGCGGGGTGGCGCACGCGGTGGGATCGGCCGCGTTCGACGTGGCGGCGATCGCGGTGGCGGCGATCGTGATGCGGCTGCTCGCAGGCCCCGAAAAGACAGATTTGCGGGGGGAACTCCCCCGGCGAGGGCGCGCCGGGAGCGAGCTGGATCTGGCGGCCTATGCCTGGGTGCCGTGGCTGGCGGTTTCGCTGGCGGTGTGGCTGGCCGACACGGCGCTCGGTCGCTCGCCGGGCGCGGTCGAGGCGAACGCGGCGCGGGGGATCGCGGCCTGCTGGGCCGGGGCGGTGTGGGTGCTCGGGCTGCTGGCGCTGCGCTCCTCGACGGGAACGGGAACGGGAACGGGAACGGGAGCGGGAACGGGAACGGGAACGGAGTCCGGCTCATGAGCGTCTCTCGCATCATCGGCTGGGCGCTGGTCGCCGGCTTCGTCGCGCTGGCCGCCAACAACCTCGTCTGGGTGGCGCGCCACCGCGAGATCGTCGAACCGGTGGCGCTCGGCCAGGCGGCGCCCTCCTTCGACCTCGCGCTGCTCGACGCGGGGCGCGTCCACGTCGGCGGCGCGGGCCCGGTGACGGTGATCGACTTCTGGGCCTCGTGGTGCCCGCCCTGCCGCGCCGAGCTGCCGGTCCTCGATCGCCTCGCGAAACGCGTCGCGCCCGAGGGCGTGCGCGTGCTGGCGGTGAACGTCGAGGAGGCCGAGGCGCGCGACGAGGTGTCGTCGTTCGTGCGCGGCGCGGGGCTGACGCTGCCGGTGGCGCTCGACGGCGGGCCCGTCTCGGCGCGCTACCGCGTCGAGAGCCTGCCCACGATGGCGGTGCTCGACGGCGCGGGACGGATCCGCAAGCTGTTCGTGGGCACGGCCGACGAGGCCGATCTCGTCGCGGCGATCGAGGCGGCGCGGCGCGCGCCCTGAATCAGCCGGTCGCCGACACGAGCTGCGGCACCGCCGTCGGCGAGCCGAAGCGGCGAGCCGGCTCCGTCCCGCGCCACGACATCAGCTCGGCGACGCCGCCGCGGATCGCGACGTAGGTGTTCAGCTCGCTCGGGGCGGTGCGCGCGTTGCGCAGGTCCACCACCTTCACCCAGGTGCCCGAGTTGAGGTAGCGCCGCCCCGACGGGAGATCGATCTCGAGCGGCACGTGGGTGTGGCCGAAGATCACCGTGCGCACGCGATCGTGCTTGAGCAGGCGCAGCGCCGCGCGCACCTCGGGCTCCTGCGGGATGCCGAGCTGCTCGTCGGTGGCGGCGGGGCTCACCGTCCGCGCGGCGTCGAGGAGCACGTAGAAGACGAGCAGCCCGACGATCGGGATCCAGAACATCTTCACGACCGCCCAGAAGAACAGCCCGGCCGCGCCGGCGACGAGCAGCCGGTAGAGCGCGGTGCGCAGCAGCGCCAGCCCGGCCACCGGCCGCAGGACGTGGCGCGCGAGCCGCGCGACGAGGATCGTGCCGAGCGACGCGCCGACGCCGAGCGCGAAGTCGCGGAACATCAGCGCGAGCAGGTGGAGAGCGCGCGCCTCGCGCATCCCCGGCTGGTCCCAGATCAGCGCGCCGCGCATCACCAGGTAGGCGACGAAGGTGAGGACGATCAGCGAGGCCCACTTGCCGACGCCGCCCGGGCGTGCCAGCCGCTGCCCGAGCGCGCGCGGGTCGGCCGGCTCCGTCGGGGGCGGGCCGTCGCCGCGCGGCAGGAGGCGCAGGAAGCCCGCCGCGCTCGAGCGCGCGATGCCCCAGGCGAGGTCGACGAAGTAGTCGAAGCGCAGGAAGAGGTAGGTCGGCCGCTGCACCAGCAGCGACGAGACCGAGTCCGACATCGGGCGGATCTTGTCCACGTGCGGGAACTCGCGCTCGACGCGGTTCCAGAACACCTTCACGAGCACCGAGCCGACCGGCGCCTCGAGGCGCCGGCGCGCGCGATCGAGGAAGGGATCGCGCAGGTCGTGCGACGCGTTGACCGGGTCGTACTGCGCGCCGTGCTCGATGTACACGCCGGCCGCCTCGTCGAAGATCGCGTCCTCGGGGAAGGCGAGCGCGGGCGGATCGCCGAGCAGCGCGCGGAGGCGCTGCCGCACCCGCGGCATGGCGATCTCCATGTCGTGGTTGCCGCGGAGGATCGACACGCGGTGGCCGTCGGCGCGCGCGAAGGCGGAGAGCGCGTCGAAGAACACGCGGTGGCGCGACACCGCCTGCTCGAGCGCCTCCACCGCCTCGTCCTCGGAGAGCCACAGCGGCGATCCCTCGTCGCGCTCGACGCGCCGGGCCCCGCGCGGATCGATCTGGAGGAAGTCGAGCATGTCGCCGTTGATGACCAGGTGGACGCGCGGGGCGCGCGCCGCGTGGTAGGCGAGGAAGTCGGCGAACTCGGCGTCGGAGTAGAAGTCGTCCAGCTCCGGATCGGCGCCGATGTGGAGATCGGAGACGACGAGCGTCAGTTCGTCGGTGCCCATGCCTCGACGACTCTCAACGCTTCGGGCCGAGCATGTCCTTGCGGGCGATCTCCTCGATGGCGGCGGCGTTGCGGTGGCGCGCCGTCGGGAGGTGCGCGTCCCAGCAGGCGATCGAGCAGAACACCAGCTTCACGCGGCCGCTGTTGCAGGTGGAGACGGAGCAGCGCTGCACCTTCTCCCCCACGTGGAGCGGCTTGCGGCACATCGAGCATACGGCGACGGCTTCGGCGGCCATGGGTCAGGGAGGGTAGCAGATCGCGGCGCCGGCCGGAGTGCGAACGGGCGCCCGACGGCATTGAGTCCGCCGGGGGAGGTGATACGATCGCCGGATCGTGAAGCTCTGGAGCTTCATCCTCCTCGAGCTGACGGCGGTCGCCTCCGTCTCGGGCGTCGTCGTGCTGACCTCGCGCCGCGTCGACGGCGTCGCCGAGGCCAACAGCGAGCTGATGCGCGCCCAGCAGTTCCTGCCCGAGGCGACGCCGCTCGATCCGCCGCCGCTCGAGGTGACCACCAGCCCGGTCGGCACCTTCCTCGGGATGAAGGACGAGCTCTTGCTGGCGCGCATCCGCACCGCGCCGGTGCGCGAGGCCAAGCTCAACAAGGGCGGCTCGTCGGTCTCCATCCGCATCACCTTCGCCGACGGCACCCGCGCCGCCTTCAAGCCGACGCAGACCAACCCGCAGACGGTGCCGCGCAAGGAGGTGGCCGCCTACCGGATCGATCGCCTGCTCGGGATGAACGCGGTCCCGCCGGCGACGATGCGCACGTTCCACCGCGACGACCTCGTCGGCAAGCTGCCCGAGGACGCCCAGTTCCACGCCGCGCGGATCGACGCCGAGACGATCTTCGACGACGAGGGCTTCACGCGCGGCGAGGTCTCCTACTGGATCCCGACCATCGCCGACTCGCACCTGGACTCGCTCGAGTCGGTGATGGCATGGTGGAAGTGGATGACGGTGGGCGAGGAGATCCCCCACGAGAAGTTCGGCCTGATGGCGCAGCTATCGTCGCTCCTCGTGCTCGACCTGCTCACCAACAACTCCGATCGCTTCTCGGGCGGCAACCTGATGACCTCGCCCGACGGCAAGACGCTCTACTACATGGACAACACCTTCGGGTTCCAGACCGATCCCGAGGGCCACCTGAAGTGCCGCAGCTACCTCCTGCGCTGCCAGAAGTTCTCGCGCCGCCTGATCGCCGCGCTGCGCACCCTCGACGCGGCGGCGATCCACCGCGCCCTCGAGGAGGAGCCGGGCGTGCTCACCGACGAGGAGATCGACGCGGTGGTGTCGCGCAAGGACTGGGTGCTGCGCTACGTCGACGGGCTGATCGCCAAGAACGGCGCCGGCCAGGTGCTGGTGTTCCCTTGACGGGTGCGCTCCGACGGGACCTCGCGCTCTTCCTCGGCTACCGCTTCCTCTCCACGAGCTACCTCTTCGCACCGGTCCTCGTCCTGTTCTTCGGGGCGCGCGGGCTCTCGGTCGTCGAGATCACGCTGCTCAACAGCGTGTACTGCGTCACCGCGATGCTGTTCGAGGTGCCGACCGGGCTGCTCGCCGATCGCTGGGGCAGAAAGCGCGCCATGGTGCTCGGGTCGCTGATGATGGCGGCCGGGTGCCTGGTCGACTGGGCGGGGCACTCGTTCGCCAGCTTCGCCGTCGGCGAGGGGCTGCTCGCGCTCGGGATGACGCTCACCTCCGGCTCCGACTCGGCGTGGCTCTACGACCGCCTGCGCGACGACGGGCGCGTCCCCGCCTACCGCCGCCTCGAGGGGCTCGGCTCGGCCTCCAAGCTCGCCGGCACGGCGGTGGCGATGGCGGCGGGCGGCTGGCTGGCGCGGAGCCACCTCGCCGCGACCTACCTCGCCACCGCGGCGGTGTGCCTCGCGGCCAGCCTCGCGGCCGCGCTGCTCGGCGAGGCCCGCTACGAGCGTCCGTCACGGCGCGCGCCGCTCGCGCAGACGCTCGGTGCGGTGCGCCTCGTGGCGAGCTACCCGCCGCTGCGCTTCGCGGTGCTCTTCTCGACGCTGGTGTTCTCGCTCACCCGGATGTCGATCTACGTCCACCAGCCCTACCTCTCCGCCGCCGGCTTCGCGATCTCCGACGTCGGCGTGGTGCTCGCGGCGCTCTCGCTGCTCGGCGGCCTGGGCGCGGTCGGCATCGACCCGCTGCGCCGCACGCTCGGCGAGCGCACGCTGGTGTGGGCGCTGCCGGCGCTGCTCGCCGCCAGCTACCTCGTGCTCGGGACGTGGGTCGTCGCCGTCTCGGGCGTGGCGATGCTGGCGCTGCAGAGCATCGCCGGCGGCGTCTACTCGCCGCTGTCGAAGGACCTCCTCAACCGCTCGATCAGCGACTCCAGCCACCGCGCCACCATCCTCTCCGTCGAGAGCATGGCGCGGCGCCTCGCCTTCGGGCTGTTCGCGCCGGCGGTGGGCGCGACGATCGACGCGCGCGGCCTCGGCGCGGGAATGGAGGCGTGCGCGGGCCTCGCCATCGTCGGCACCGCGGCGCTCGCGGGCTACATCGCGGGGCGGCGCGGGGCGCTCTCGACCGGATTCGAAGGCGAGCGCACGCCGACGCCGGTGCCGGTGGCGCCGGTCGAGGAGGAGGCGCCGGAGGCGGTGCGCGCCGTCGAGTAGCCGCGCGTGCTAGCCGCCTCACGCCGCTGCAGCGCGATCTGCTCGCCGGGTTCTTCGCGCGCGAGCGCCGGATGTTCCTGACCGGCGGCGGGGCGCTCTGCGGCTTCTACTTCGGCCACCGCGACACCGAGGACCTCGACCTCTTCTCGCCGCCCGGCCTCGACCTCGCCGAGCCGGCGCACGCGCTCGCCGACGCCGCGGCGGCCGTGGGCGCGGTGGCGACGCCGAAGTCGGTGTACGGCGACTTCCGCCGCCTCGTCGTGACCCGCGGCGCCGAGGAGTGCGTCGTCGATCTGGTGATCGATCGCGCCCCCGCGGTGGAGACCGAAAAGGTGACGTTCGGCGAGGTGCGCGTCGATACGATGCGCGAGATCGCCGCCAACGAGATCGACGAAGTCCTTGATCTCGCTCCGCCGGGGCGCGCGGCTGGGGCGGCCGAGGAGCGCGGGCGGGGCGCGCGGTGGCCGGTCACTGAGCCGGGCAGTACCAATCTCCATACGGGTCCTGCTGGCAGGCTACGGGGCAGGGCGAGTTGCATGCTGAGTTCTTGCAGTAGCCGTCCGCTGGCCCCAGGACGAGGACGCCGCCCGCGCGGTCGTTGCAGCAGTGGTACCCGGCCGGCACGGACACGCCGACGCCCCCGCAATTCCACGAGGAGCCGGCGCCGCCCCGGGCCGCGAAATAGGAGCAATCGGGGCTCGATGCGTCATTGCATCCGGGCCATTTCGCCCCCCATTGATCGCCGCTGACCTCCACGCACTGCGACCAACCGCACGCGCCGTTCAGGCACCGTGGGATGGAGGCGAACCCCGCGGGAAAGCCAGGCTCGGGCCAGCAATCCGCGTCGACGACGCACGGTGTCCCGGGGTTGGACTGGCCGTTCTGGCATTTGAAGGTGTAGGCGAAGGGTCGATCCCAGCCGAATCCCGCACCGACCCATGGTGGGAGATTCAAGACAATGGTCGGTGCAGTCGTTGTCGCAGCGCCCGCAATGCGTATCGTCCGAGGCGAAGCAGCTGCCGCTGCAGCAGAGCTGGCCCGTACCACATGGACGGCCCCCCGCGTATGCTGGCACACTGGCCTCGGCACGAGCGGCCAGCGTCGTGACGATGACAGCGGTCCAAACAGCGAAATTCACTGTGACGTGCATTTCCCCCCCCTCCTCACTGGACCCGAAACGAAACGGGTGCGGCGGTAATGACGCCATGGTAGATGCCGGGGACGTTGACGGGATCGCGGCCACGGTACTGATACTGGAACGTCACTTCGTACGTGGCGGGGGTCACGGGACCGAACCTTCGACTGGGCTGGTAGGGATCGGGGCCGAAGAACGAGAGCCCGTGAATCGAGAAGGCCTGGACATCACCAGGCTGTAATGTGCGCAGCGCCAGCGACGCAGTGAAATCGGGGAGTTCCCCCGGAAGGCCGCTGTCCGACCACGGGGGCACCGGAGCGCCGTCGCGCGTCAAGGAGAGGACCGAGAGGGTACCCACCTCCTCGACCGAGACGCTTACAGGGCCGCGCGACGTATTGGTCAGCGACGCCTGGAACAGCCCGACCGTGTCGAAATCCCGCAGGAGCACCGGGTCCATCCCTGCGGTAAAAATTACCGGCGTGGTGACCGTGACCTGAAAGCTCACTGGCGCCGCGGCGCACGCCCCGGCGACGCATCCCTGACCGGCCGGGCAGACCAGGCCATTGTACGAACAGGCGCCCTGATCGCAGGTGGCGAGCCCTTGCGGGTGGCACGCATCCGGCGGGTTTGGGCAGTCGGCAGGCGAACAGCAGTTTCCGCACGTCCCGAAGTTCGGGCAATACTTGTAGTAAAGGGGACAGGCGACCGGCGGCGGCGCGAGGTCGGGTCCCTGCTGCGGCGGCGCCCCGCAGACCCCGCCGATGCACGAATCCCCCTGTACGCAATCGCCGTCCGCCTGACACGAAGCAGGGCAATCCACTGCAACCCCGGAGCAGACGTAGGGCGCGCAGGATGGGCTACCAACCGCGCCCTGGGGGACTGGCACGCAGGATCCGACGTGCCCCTGCACGTCGCACGACTCGCAGGCGCGCGTGCAGAGCGCGTCGCAGCACACGCCCTGCGCGCAGTTGCCCGAGAGGCACTGCGTGCCCCGGGTGCAGACGCTTCCCGCGGCCAGAACCGGCTCGCACTGCCCAACCATGTCGTACCACGTGCCGCTTTCGCAGTCGGCGTCGGACTGGCACCAGCCGGGGCAGCTCGGGCTGTTTCCGTCGCAGACGAAGGGCGCGCACGACGGGCTGCCCGCGCTGCCCGGCGTGTCGGTGCCGCACGTCCCGATTGCGCCCGGGCCGCCGCAAGACTGGCAAGCGCCCGTGCACGGGGCGTCGCAGCACACGCCGCGCCAGCAATTGCCCGAGGCGCACGCGCACGTACTTCCGCACGGCGTCCCGTTGTACTGGTTGTGGGGGCAGTCGAGATCCGGCGGCCCCGAAAGGTCCAATGGGGTGAGATCGGCCGGCGCGCTCAGGTCGGGTGGAGCAGGAATCGTGAGGTCGGGATGGAGCCCGAAACCGTCGAACAGCGATTTCCCGTCGGGGGGCGCTCCATCCGTGGCGCCGAGATCGCTCGACCTCGAGCCGTCGGGCGGCGACGAAAAGTCATATCGGACAAAGCCGTCCGCCGGGTACCCCGCTTCGCCGCCGTAAACGCCGCCATCCGGACAGCCGCCGTCTGGGCAACCCATGATTGCCTGCGACGCGACCCCGACGCCGGGTGGCGCCTTTTCGCACCCCAGCGCCGTGATGGCCAAGGCGATGCCCGCCCCGCAGAAAGCCCTCTTGAAGTTGCCCATCCTGCGGTCTCCTTTGCGGGTCCCCGGGTGCTCGGGCACGGGGCCATCGTCCGCCCCGCCGCCGCCCGCCCTCATTTGAACAGCGTTTGGTGGACGCTACCCACCGCCCGATCGGGCGTCAAGAGGGACCGCTCGCTGCCCGCCCGCCCCCGACGCGGGGTGCCTGACGGAGACGGCGGCCCCCGAGGCCGTGGCCGTGATCGCGACCGTTGCCGCGACCGCGACCGCGACCGGAGGACGCAACTTCCGCGAGATGCCGCCGATGACGGTGTCTTCGCTCGAGGGAGGAGACCTCTGCCGGTAGCGCCGGTCACGGTCGCGGTCGCGGTCGCGGTCGCGGAGAGTGGGGGCCCCGCCGCCGTGCGGCCCGCCCCGACGCAGCCCGAGTTGCGAACCCATTCCGCCCCGTGCTATTGAACCGCTCGACCCGCGAGCGGATGCGCGGGGGGGAGGAAAAGGGAATGGGAAAAACCTGGGATACGCAGTCGGTCATCGAGCTGCCGGGGCAGCTCTCGGCCGCCGATCTCCTGACGATCGGAAAGCAGCTCATCACGGTGGCGCGGGGCGAGGGCAAGAGCCTCCCGCGCCGGATCGTCAAGGCCGTCGACCGTATCGAGGCGGCGCATTACTCCCTCGGCACCGCGCGGCTGGAGCCGGTCCCGGCGCCGAGCACGCGGCCCGCGTACGTGGCCAGCCTGGAGGTCGGGCGCCGCTGGAGCGCGCTTCACGACTTCCTCGGCGGCTTCGTGAAGCTCGGCGACGACAAGCGTTCGCCGGTGGCCGCCCGCCTGCTCGACGCGCTGCTCCCGAGCGGCCTCTCGTGGTCGCGGCGCAAGAATAAGCGCATGTGGGGCGAGTCCGAGAGCCACGCGGCTCGGCTCGGCCAGAAGCAGAACGCCGCCGACCTCGAGGCGCTCGGGGCGATGCCGTTCGTCGCGGCGATCGAGGAGGCGCACCGCGCCCTCGGGGTCGAGCTGGGCGTCACGGCGCGGCGCGCGGAGCCACCGGCGCCGGCGCCGGTGCTGGACCAGGCGGGCGAGCTGCGCGGGGCGATGAAGAGCTACATCATCCAGGTGGTGGCCCACGTCGACGACGACTCCGCCGCCGCCGAGCCGGGCGCGCGGCTGCTCCGTCCGTTCGAGCAGTGGGAGGACGCGCCGGAGAAGAAGGCGGCGCCCAGCGAGCCGCCGCCCGCGCCCGCGAAGTAGCCCCGCCCTGCCCTGCGGAGGCCGCCGCGGCCGCCGGAAGCCCCCCACCGAGAGCCATGGGCCCCCGCGCCGGGGTTGCGGAGCCTCCGCCGAGGCACAGGCACCGTGCGCCGGGGTCGAAAAGCCTCCGCCAAGACGCTCGGCACCCCGCGCCGGGGTCGGAGAGCCTCCGCCAAGACGCTCGGCGCCCGCGTCGGGGTCGACATGGCTCCGCCAAGGCGCCGGGCCAGGGCAATCGCATCAAATCCTCGGTCGTCGCGCCCCTGGTGCCCGGCGGCTGAAGCCGCGGGCAACCTGTCCGGAAAGCCTGCCTTCGCAGGCTGCAGAATCGGAGAGGCACCGATGCCCCCGCCG
>JAJXSP010000496.1 GCA_021784515.1 Myxococcales bacterium
CCCGACAGGTGCGGGGCGAGCGCGCGCCAGGCAGCGATCGCCTGCCGCCGCGCCGCCGCACCGTCGCGCACGCGGTAGGCGCCGACCACGCCGACGCCGCCCTCGCCGCCCGGGACGATCGCCCACACGATGTCGCCGGCCATCTCCTCGGCCGCCCGTCCGAGCGCGCCGCGCCACTCCGCGCGCGCCCCCTCATCGGGCGCCGGATCGGATGTCTCCGCCAGATAGTCCACCGCCGCGCCCAGCTCGTCCGTGGTGGCGCGCTCCGAGCGGCGGGTCATCCACGCGAGCACCGCGTCGCGCGGGACGAGCCGCCCGCCCCACGGCCTGCTCGCAGAAGCCTCGCTCGCACCGGCGCTGGCGGCAGCGGCGCTCGGCGAGCGATCGGACACCAGCTCGGCCCACTCGCCGCCCGGCTGCCCGTCGGCGCGCACCGTCAGCGAGAGGCCGGCGTCGTCGCTCCCGACCAGGAGATCGAGGGACCGCATGCTGTCGGCGAAGCGGGCGATGCGGCGCGCCCCACGCAGCGCGAAGGTGAGCTGCGGATCCTCGCGCTCGTCGATCGACGCGATGAAGTGCGCCAGGATGCCGTCGATCTCCGGCCCCCACGCGGCGAAGAGGTGGTCCGCCGCGACGTGCACCACCAGCGGCGCCTCGGCGCGCGCGTGGACCGGCCCGTCGAGCACGCGCGCCGCGGCGTCGATCAGCTCGGGTCGCGGCGCCACCAGCGCCGTGCGGTCGCGGATCGCCACGTACACCGTCGCGCCGCCGATCGTCGTCGAGAAGCCCCAGGGCAGCCGCTGCACCGGGATGTTCGCCGCCGCCAGCGCCCGGTCCACCTCCGCCGCGCCGAGCACCGGGAGCATCGCGACCAGCGGCCGCGCGTTGGGCGCCACCGACGGGTGGAGCACGGCGATCGCGGCGGGCCGGTCGAGCGCGAGCGCCAGCGCGAGGTGCGGCTCGATGCCCGCGATCCGCGCCAGCGCCGCCTTGGCCGCCAGCTCGTCGAGCGGCGAGCCCGGCCGGCCGGCCATCCGCGCCGCCGCGCGGACCAGCGCCGTCCCGTCGGAGAGCACCGCCCAGCCGAGCACCTGCTCCGACACGTCGCGCGCCGGCGGTGGCGCCTTTTCGGGCGCGCGCGGACGAGACGGCACCGGCGGGGCGGCCGGCGGAGGCGTCGAGGGCTGGTGCGGCGAGCAGGCGGCCAGGAGGAGCAGGGAGGCGGATACGAGCGATCGCGCGAGCGGGCGGGTCATGGCGCTCCTTTCCGGGGCCCGGCGCGCGTCCGCGCGTCGGTGAGCAGTTGCCGGAATCGCGGGTCGGCGGCGAGCGGCGCGAACGCCGGATCGGCGGCCACGCCGTCGAGATCGTCGATCCCGCGCTGCAGCGCCGTGCCGAGATGGGCGAGCGCCTCGTCGCTGTCGCCGGCCAGGGACGCCGCGACGGCGCGACCATACGGCGCGAGCGCCTGTCCCGGCGCGGCCGCCTCGAGGCGGTCGAACACCTCCAGCGCCTGCGCCCGCTGCTTCTTCTTCGCAAGAACGAGGCCCAGGCAGTAGAGCGATCCGGGCTCGTTGGCGGCGACCGCCAGGGCGCGACGCAGGTGCTGCTCCGCTCCGTCGAGGTCGCCCTGCCCGAGGAGCAGCTTGCCGAGCGCCGACTGCGCCTCCGGGTCGCCGGGCGACTCGGTGGCGAGCGCCTCGAGCAGCCGGCGGGCCGTCGCCGTGTCGCCCCGTCGCAGGGCCAGCGTGGCGAGGCCGCGGCGCGGCTCGCCGGCGCCCGGGTCGCGCGCGAGGGCGTCTTCCCAGGCGCGCTTCGCGTCGTCGAGCCTGCCCTGCTCGAACAGCGCGTTGCCGAGGAGCGTGTGGGCGTTCGCGTCGCCGCTTCCTTTGGAGACACGATCTCCCGCTGCGGCGGCGATGGCGGCGCGGTACTCGCGCACCGCACCGTCGAGGTCGTGGTTCTTGAAGAGGACGTTGCCGGCGGCCTTGTGCCGCGCCTCCTCGCGCACGCAGCCCGACGAAGCGATCGCGGCGAGCGCCAGCACGGCCATGAGTCTGCTCGACATGCCGGGCGTATAACGCGCACGCACCGACGCAGCAACGCGCCGGCCGCCCCGTTCCGGCGGCGGCCACGCTCGAGATGGCCGGCTCGCCGGAACTGAGCGGAGGCGACGGTGGCGCCCATCGATAAACAAACCGCGGCGGCGGCGGATCGCCCCGTACCACCGCCGATCGGTAACCGACCACACCAAAGAAGATCGAGGGGACGACTGGAAAACGTCCCCCGACCGGATGCACAATCCCGCCGTGCGCGAGAGCGACCGCTCCATCGGCATCGACCTGGGGACCACGTACTCCTGCGCGGCGATCGTCGAGGGCGGCCGGCCGCAGGTGATCCGATCGCGGCTCGGCTACTCCACGATCCCGTCGGTGGTGACCTTCGACGACCAGGGCCAGCCGGTGGTGGGCCAGGACGCCGAGCGACGCACCATCCTGCAGCCCGAGGAGACGATCTACGGCTCGAAGCGGCTGATCGGGCGCACCTACCTGCCCGGCGTGGTGGAGCGCTTCCAGCCGCACTTCCAGTACAAGCTCGGCCCCGACCAGGACGGGTTCGTCGCCGCGTGCGTCGGCGGCCGCACCGTCCCGCTGGTCGAGGTCTCGAGCTACATCCTGCGCGAGCTGCGCATCGCCTCGCAGCGCTCGCTCGGCGAGAAGGTGCACCGCGCGGTGGTCACGGTGCCCGCCTACTTCAACGAGAACCAGCGCGGCTTCGTGCGCGAGGCGGGGCGGCGCGCCGGCCTGGAGATCATCCGCATCATCAACGAGCCGACGGCGGCGGCGCTGTGCTTCGGCTTCAACCGCGCCGAGCACAAGCGGCTGCTGGTGTTCGACCTCGGCGGCGGCACCTTCGACGTTTCGATCGTGGACCTCGACGGCAACACCTTCACCGTCGTCGCCACGCACGGCGACACCTTCCTCGGCGGGCTCGACTTCGACCGCCGCATCGCCGAGTTCCTGCAGCAGCGGGCGGAGGAGCGGCTCGACCGCGAGATCATCCTCTCGCCGTCGGACCGGCAGCGGCTGCGGCTGGCCGCGCAGGACGCCAAGCACCAGCTCAGCGAGCTTCCGCGCGCGGCCGTGCAGATCCCGATGATGAAGCTGGCCGACGGCACGAAGATCGACCTCACCGACACCATCGATCGCCACGACCTCGACGAGATCACCGGCGACCTGGTGGACCGCACCGTCGCCGTGGTCAACGAGACGCTGGCGATGGCCTCGCTCCAGGCGAAGGAGATCGACGAGGTGCTCCTCGTCGGCGGCCAGACCCGGATGCCGGCGGTGCAGAAGCGCCTGCGCGAGATGTTCGGCCGCGAGCCGACCAAGCGCATCCACCCCGACGAGGTAGTGGCGCTCGGCGCGGCGATCGCCGCCGACGCGCACGACCGCGACGACACGGCGACGCTGCGCGACGTGCTGCCGCTGTCGATCGGCATCGGCGGCGCCGACGGCAGCTTCATCCCGGTGATCCCGCGCAACACGCCGGTGCCGCACGAGGGCGTGGCGACGCTGGAGATCCCCGCCGGCTCGCAGGTGATGAAGATCGGCGTGTTCCAGGGCGAGAAGAAGACCGCCAAGGCGAACGAGTTCCTCGGCGCGCTCGGGCTCGAGGGGCTGGCCGTCGCGGAGCAGCCGGTGTCGTGCGAGCTGGTGTTCAGCCTCGACGCCGAGTGCCTGCTGCGGGTGCGTGCCTCGGTCGAGGCCACCGGCTTCGAGCGCGAGGTGACGCTCGGCACGCAGCAGACCCCCGACCAGGTGCTCGAGCAGCTCGGCAAGGTGAGGATCAGCGTGCCGACGGCGGCGCCTCCCGACGTGGCGACCGCGGCCGCCGGTCCGCGCGGCCCCGCCCCGCAGATCGAGAAAAAGGGCTTCTGGCAGCGGCTGAAGGGGTGGCTCTTCGAGGACGGGTAGTGCGTCCCGCCACGACCCACGTCGCCCTCCTGCGCGCGGTCAACGTCGGCGGCCGCAAGCCGGTCGCCATGCCGCAATTGCGTGAGCTCCTCGCGGGGCTGGGTTTCGTCGAGCCGCGTGGCACGAGGTCGGGCGGCGGGATACCGTAGAACGCCA
>JAJXSP010000053.1 GCA_021784515.1 Myxococcales bacterium
GGTCCACCACCGACCGGATGTGGGCGTTGATGCCGAAGATCTCCATGAACACGAGCACGGCGGGGAGGCGGCGCGGCTCGTCGGTGACGGGGCGCGCGAGGTAGCCGCCCATGGACTCGCCGCCGACGGGGATGGAGACGCGTTCGCTCTCGGTTCGCATGGGGCCCTCCGGGGGGTGGAAGCCTAGCACACGGCCGGGCGGCGGCCGCTCGCGCTCCTGCTCCTTCTCGCGCTGTTCGTTCGTGGGGCCCGATTGGGCAGATCCGGGACCGGGGAGAGCGAGAACCGAGCCGGGGAAACCGACGGCGGCGCCGGGGAAACCGACGGCGGAGCTGGGGACAACGACGGCGGCGCCGGGGACGGCGATGGGGGAGCCGGGGAGAGCGACGACGGAGCCGGGGAGAGCGACGGCGGAGCCGGGGAGAGCGACGGCGGAGCCGGGGCAACCGATGCGCCAGCCGGGGAAACCGATGGAAGCGGGGCGGGCGGCGATCGGCGGGGGCGGGAGAGCCCGCGACGGGCCGGGGATCAGGCGGGCGTCGTCGGCGTCGGCGCGCCTTCGGGCTTCGCGGCGCGCCGATCCTTTCGCGGTAGCCCCTCGACCGCCTTCTTGAAGCTCTCCCGGTCAAAGTTGCCGCGCAGATCGAGGAACGCCTGGCGCGCGCGCCCGCGATACGCCGTGAACGCCAGCTCCAGCGCGAGCCGCAAGGTCGCGACCTCGGTGCGAACGTCCTCGTTCTTCGCGCGGCGGCCCTCCTTCACGTCGACGAGCGCTTCGCAGTCGGTCTTCTCGTCGTACCATGCCGCGCATGAAGCGCACGCTCGCCCTCCTCCTCTTCGCCGGCTGCGGCGGCGGAACTCCCGCCACCATGTCGACCGTCCCCGACCCCGGAAACCCGGATCCCCATTGCCAGGCGATCGCGTCGAGCCCCGAGTGCCTGCTGCCCTTCCCGTCGAGCTTCTACCTCGCCGCCGACGGGAGCACGCGCACCGGGCTGCGCGTCGCCTACCCGAAGACCGGCGTGCTGCCGCCGAACCAGGTGGGCAAGCCGTTCGACGTCACGCGGCTCAACCTCCTCGACGGCTTTTCCAATGCGACCACGCTGCTCGCCAACCTCGGCGCGGCCCGCGTCGATGATTCGTCATTCCCCGGCATGGACACGCCGGACAAGGCGCTCGTAGCCAGCTCCCCCGTCCAGCTCTTCGATTTCGCCACCGGCGCGCGCGTGCCGCTGTTCGCCGAGCTGGACCACAATGCCTGCCTGCCCGATCAGATGGGCGCCTCCGACGAGCCGAGCCACTGCCCGCTCCAGGACGGCGAGACGCAGCTCCTCATCGCGCACCCGGTGATGCGCCTCCAGCCCGGCACGCGCTACGTGGCCGCGCTGGTGAAGATCGTGGACACGAGCGGCGCGCCGATCCGGCTGCCGGCATTCGAGGCATTGAAGGGCGGCGCCTATCCCGCGACGTCGCGGCTCGCCGACGTGGCGCCGCGCTACGACGAAATCTGGAAGCTGCTCGACGGGCAGGGAGTGGCGAAGAACGACGTCACGCTGGCCTGGGACTTCACGACCGCCAGCGACGAGGCGACGACCTCGAGCCTGATCGGAATGCGCGACGACGCGCTCGCGGCCTGGGAGTCGCAAAAGCTCGGATTCACGCTGACCGACAATCCGTCGGGACAGGCCTGTCCGATGGGCAACGAGTGCGCGGATCCCTGGAGCTGCGATCCGAATACACACATTTGCGGCGACGATCACCTGTATCGCGAATTGCTGGGGACGTTCGATTCGCCGACCTTCCTCGACGCGAAGACCTCGCTCAATCTGGTGTTCGACGCGAACGGAAAGCCGATGATGCGCGGGCCGACGCCATACCAGTTCGTCGTGCATGTCCCCAAGTGCGCGCTCACCGCGAAGGGGCCATTGCCGGTGATGGTGTTCGGCCACGGACTGTTCGGGAGCGCGGTCGGCGAGATGCGCTCGGGCTACGAAAAGCAGGTGATCGACCAGCTGTGCATGGTGCAGATCGGCACGAACTGGATCGGCCTGTCCGAGGACGACGCGCCGATCGTGGCGGCGCACGTGCTGGGCAACTTCGACAGCTTCCCGATCATCACCGACCGACTCCAGCAGGCGCAGGTCAATTTCCTCATCCTGGCGCACATGGCGGTCCGCACCCTCGCCGCGGATCCCGGACTGGCCATCAACGGGATCCCGATCATCGACGGGAAACAGGTCTATTACTACGGGATCTCGCAGGGCGGAATCGAGGGGAACGTGTTCCTCGCTCTGTCGTCCGACGTCGACCGCGGCGTGGTGAACGTGGGGGCCGGGGAATACTCCCTGATGATGGCGCGCTCGCACGATTTCAAAGACCTCAAAGCGATCCTCGACAACACCTATCCCCACCAGCGCGACCAGCAGGTGCTGCTCGCGCTGTCGCAGAGCTTCTGGGATTTCGCCGATCCGATCGGCTTCGTCGCGCATACATTGAAGGACAGGCTGCCCGGTCCCGACGGAAAGCCGCTGTCGCCGCGCCACGTCCTGCAGCAGGAGTCGGAGAACGACGCCCAGGTGCCGAACGTGGCGACGCGGGTGGTGGTGCGGACGATGGGGCTGCCGCTGCTCACGCCGTCGATCAATTCGCCGTGGGGAATTCCGGCGATGGCGGGGCCGCTCGATTCGGCATTCACGCAGTGGGATTGCCGCCCGATGCCGGCGCCGCCGCCGTGGGACTCGCCGTCGCCGGTGGAGGGAGTGGGCGACTGGATGGGATACAGCGCCCACGAGGCGATCCGGCGCTACCCGAAGCTGATCGATCAGCTGGCCGCGTTCCTCAAGCCCGACGGCAAGGTGGTCGACACCTGCGGCGGGCAGCCCTGCAGCTTTTAAGCGCCCCGCGGAAAAGACCGACGTACTTCGGGACTGGATTCGCCCGCTCACCGGCGGCATGCTGCGCGGTCGCTCGGACGACCTATGTTGTCTCATCCCGTTTTCAAGGAGGCCCCCATGCACCGGACGAAGAACGATCTCCCCGAGGCAGCGCGCACCAAGGTGGTCGAGCTCCTCGACGCGCGGCTCGCCGAGACCCTCGACCTGTACACGCAGGCGAAGCAGGCCCACTGGAACGTGAAGGGGCCGAACTTCATCGCGCTGCACGAGCTGTTCGACAAGGTGGCGGGCGCGGCGCTGGAGTACGTGGACGAGGTGGCCGAGCGCGCGGTCCAGCTCGGGGGCGTGGCGCATGGCACGGCGCGGATGGCGGCCGGGCGCTCGACGCTGGCCGAGTACCCGGACGTCGCCGACGGGCGCGCGCACGTCGAGGCGCTGGCCGCGCGGCTCGCCGCCTACGGCAAGCTGGTCCGCAACGCGATCGACGAGAGCGGCAAGCTGGGTGACGCGGACACCGCCGATCTCTTCACCGAGATCTCGCGCGGCGTGGACAAGTGGCTGTGGTTCGTGGAGGCGCACGTGCAGGCGGAGCGGTAGCGTCCACCGGCGAGGAGCGGCCTGCAAAGGGCCTGTCGCGACAGGCCCCGCGGGATCAGCGGGCCGCTTCCTTGCTCCCGACGACGGCGAGGTTGCAGCCGACCTGCACCTGCACCTGCTTTCCGTCGACTTCGACGGACACCTTGCCGGTGTAGTACCAGCCGAATGATCCGGTGGAGAAGTCGCGGGGGTCGGCCGACAGCTCGATCCCGTTGATCACCAGCTTCACCGGCTTCGCCTTCTCCATGAACTCCGTCTTGCTGAGCGGGCAGAGCGTCTTCGCCATGGCGAACTCCTTGGTCTTGGGAGAAACGGCGGCGGAGCATACACCCTTTCGATCAGCGTGGTAAGTTCGCGCGATGTCCGAGCCGCGCCTCGCGCTGGTGCCCGATGCCGTGGTGCGGACCTACGTCGGCGAGGAGGGCTGGGGCTGGGTCGTGGTGCGGCGGCGCGCGCCGCGAGTGCGGCTCGACCTCTGCGACCGCGTGCTGGTCGATCTGGCCGACGGCAGCCGCACGCCGCCGCGGCACCGTCGCGACGCGATCGATCGGCTCGGGCGCCTCCTGTTGCCGCGCGAGTTCGACGAGCGGGTGGCGGCCCTCGTCGAGGCGGGCGTGCTGCGCGACGCGGAGGCGGGGTTCGAGGACCTCGACCCCACCTGGCCGCCGAACCTGGTGCAGGCGCGGCTCCCCGACGGCGCGACGCCGCGGCTGGTGATCGCCGAGGGAGTGCGCCTCGGCTGCGACGGGCGCGGCGGCTGCTGCCGACTCTACGACCGCGTCGACGTGGGAGTGGGCGACGTGGTGCGGCTGCAGGCGGCGTGGCCCGGCGAGGAGACGACGCCGGGCGGCCTCACCGTCGAGAGCGCGCTCCGTCCGGTCCGCGGCGCGCCGGAGACGTTCAGCCTCGCCGCGCGCGACGGCGCCTGCGTGCTCCTCGAGGAGGACGGCCGCTGCGCGGTGCACGCGCGGCTGGGCGCCGCGGCGAAGCCGGCCGGGTGCGCCACCTTCCCGCTGCGCGACGTCCTGGCGGGCGACGAGCTGCACGTGGGCATCGCCACCGAGTGCCGCTGCGCGCTCGACTTCGCGCGCGACGAGCGCGCCCCACCGCTCGAGCTTGCCGCGCGCGCGCTGCTCGACCGCCGCCTCGCCACGCGCGCCGTCGAGGCGATCGCCCCCGAGGTGGCGATGACGTGCGACCGCTTCGCGCGGCGCGACGAGTACCTCGCGTGGCGCGCCGGGGCAATGCGCCGCCTCGACGAGACGCGCGATGCGTGCGCGTGGGCGCTCGACGAGGCGGCCGCGCTCGTCGGAGGCGCGGGCGGGCGGCCGTGGCGGAGCGCGCCGTTGATCGAGGCGATGGCGCGCATCGCCGGTCTCCTCGACGACGAGGCCCGCGACACGGCGCGCGTCTACTCCGCGGGCGACCTCCAGCGCGCCGCGTTCGCCTGGGGCGCCGCCGCCGCCGCGCGCCTGCGCGAACGCCTCTCCGAAGGCGATGGCCCCGAGCCGCCGCTCGACGACGCGGGCGAGCGGCTGGTCGCCGGGCAGGCGCTCTTCGCCCACGGCCTGCTGCGCGCGCGCTCGCTTGGCGCGGGGCTGGTCGCGCTGGCGGCGCGGCTGGCCCTCGCACGCTCGTCGGTGGCGGAGGCGCTGCCGCCCGAGCTGGCGCCGCTCTCGACGGCCGACTACCTCTTCCGCGCGCACGCGGCGGGCGACGACGTCGACCTTTGCGCTCCCGCCCTCGACGACGCGCTCCGATCGGCGTGACCGGCGGCGCTGGAGGTTTCGCGCGCCCTGGTCGATAATCGCGCCCCACAGGAGGCTCTGCCATGCGCATCACCCACCGCCTCGCCGCCTGCGCGATCGCCGTTACGACGCTCGCGCTGCCGGCGCACCGCGCCCTCGCGCTGACCTGCCCGAAGATCATGTTCGTCCTCGACGCGAGCGGGTCGATGGCCCAGGACCCGATGGGCGGGAACACGCAGCCGAGCAAGTTCGAGCTGGCGCGCCAGGCGATCATCCAGTTCGTCAACACCTACGGCGACCGCGTGCAGATCGGCCTCGCCGACCTCGCGTCCGACGCCTGGCACAACGATCAGCAGTGCGTGGACGACACGCTCTACGATCCGATGAAGTGCGCCGGCATGAGCGGCTGCGATCCGACGGAGAACGCCTGCGGCTGCTACGGCACCATCGTCGAACCGGCGCACAACCAGGCGCCGCAGCTCCTCGCGGCCGTGAAGGGGATCAAGAACGCCCCGGCCTCGTGGCACACGCCGATCGGCGAGACGATCAACCGCATCGCAAAGGATCCCGCGATGCTCGACGCCGCTCGCAAGGACTACATCGTGATCATCACCGACGGTGCGCCCGACTGCAATTCGCAGGACCTGATGGACCTCGGCCAGGGCCAGACGCCGAGCTTCACGATCGGCGCGATCAACGACGCGCGGAACCGGATGCCGACGATTCACACCTGGGTCGTCGGGTTCGACCAGACGTCGAGCGACCTCGAGAAGGAGTCGCTCTCCGACATGGCGCAGGCGGGCGGCGAGCCTGTCGGAACGCACTCCGGCGAAATGCAGTGCGGCGGTGACCAGCCCTGCTACTACAGCGCCAACGGCATGAACTCCGTGCAGGACGCGCTCGCCAAGATCATCGACGTCTCCCTCGGTGGCGAGTTCGGCAGTGTGATGTGCGACGACAGCTGCTACTCGGCCGGCTGCCCGGCCGGGCAGGTGTGCGCGCAGAGCGAGCAGGATCCAGTCGCCAGGTGCATCCCCGATCCCTGCATGGGAGCGCACTGCAGCGGTGACCAGTACTGCAAGCTCGGCCAGTGCGTGACGGCCTGCGGCGACGGGTGCGCCCCGTCGCAGTATTGCAAGGACGGGACGTGCGTGGACGATCCCTGCGCCCACGCCAACTGCCCGGCCGACCAGGTGTGCGATCGCGCCAACGGGCAGTGCGTGGCGAACCTCTGCGACCCGTCGCTGGTCTGCACGGCGCCGACGGCCTGCGACCCGGTGACGGGCAAGTGCACCGACGACCAGTGCAGCATCATCACCTGCCCCGCGGGCACGAGCTGCCAGCTCGACGGCCAGTGCGTCGGCAAGTACACCGGCGCGCACCACGGCTGCGCCGTCTCCCGCGCGCGCCTCGACGGGGGAGTCGTCTTTGGGCTCGCCCTCTCGCTCGTCGCGCTCGCCGGCCTCGCCTTCGCCCTCCGCCGCCGTCGCGGCTGATCTCCCCCCGCCTCCTACCAGTGCGGTTCGCCCAACCGGGGCGCGCGGTGCCACTCGATCCGCGCCGCCGGCGGCGTGCGCGGCACGAACAGCTTCACCAGCGCCAGCCCGGTGACGAAGCCACCGACGTGCGCCAGCCACGCCACGCCCGATCCCGCCGGCAGCAGGAACTGCGAGAGGAACCACAGCCCGAGCAGCACCCACGCCGGCACGCGCACGAAGGTGATGAACACGAACAGCAACCAGATGCACTTCACTCGCGCGCGCGGGTAGAGGAGCAGGTAGCCGCCGAGCACGCCGGCGATCGCCCCGGAGGCGCCCACCATCGGCGCCGTCGACGAGGGCGAGCCGAGGATCTGCGTGCCCGCGGCGGCGAGCCCGCACAACAGGTAGAAGACGAGGAAGCGCCCGCGCCCCATCGCGTCCTCGACGTTGTCGCCGAACAGCCAGAGGAACCACATGTTGCCGATGATGTGCAGCCAGCCGCCGTGGAGGAACATCGAGGTGACGATGGTCCAGGGCGGCGGCACCTCCTGGTGCAGGAACACGCGTCCCACGTCGGGGATCACCAGCCGGCCGTCACGCACGCCGTGGAGCAGCCACGACGGGATCGCGCCGTAGTCGAGCACCGACAGATCGACGCCGTGGGCCAGCTCGAAGAACCAGGCGATGCAGTTCACGGCGATCAGCGCGATGGTGATCACCGGCACGCGCCGCGTCGGGTTCTCGTCGCGGATGGGGAGCGGGATCACCCGGTGAAGTTAATTGCGCCGACCGGGCACGGCAATGAGCGGCCGCCCGAGGGAGGCTAGATCGCTTCCTCGCCGCGCTCGCCGGTGCGGATGCGAATCACCTCCTCGACCGGCTGGACGAAGATCTTCCCGTCGCCGATCCGGCCGGTCCTGGCCGCGGCGACGATCGCATCGACCACCTGGTGGACCGTCTCGTCCTTCGCGATGATCTCGATCTTCACCTTCGGGACGAAGTCGATGGGGTAGGCCGCGCTGCCGAAGGTCTCCTTGTTGCCGCCGGTGCGGCCGAAGCCCTTGACCTCGGTGACGGTCATTCCCTGCACGCCGACCGCGGCCAGCGCCTCCTTCACGTCCTCGAGCTTGAAGGGCTTGATGATCGCCTCGACCTTCTTCACGTGGCTCTCCTGCGTCGCGCTCCGCCGACGAGACGGACAAGTCGCCGGACACGGTAGCCGCGCCGGTCGATTTTGCAAGCGCGGGCCGGGGCGCCGCCCGTGCTAAGCACTCGCGCGATGTACCGCGCGCTGATCCGCCCCTGGCTGTTCCGGCACGATCCCGAGGACGCGCACCACTTCGTGATGGGCCTGCTCCGACGCTGGCCGATCGGGTGCGGCCTCGCGCGGCGGCTGCTCGCCGTCGACGATCCGCGGCTGCGGGTGGAGGCGCTCGGCCTCTCGTTCGGAAACCCGATCGGCCTCGGGGCGGGGCTCGACAAGGACGGCGAGGCGGCCGGCGCCTGGGGCGCGCTCGGCTTCGGCTTCGTCGAGATCGGCACGGTGACGCCGCGGCCGCAAGAGGGAAACCCGCGCCCGCGCCTGTTCCGCCTCGCCTCCGAGCGCGCGCTGATCAACCGCATGGGCTTCAACTCCGCCGGCGCCGAGACGGTGCGCGCGAACCTCGCGCGCGGGGGCGCGACCGGGATCCCGATCGGGATCAACGTCGGCAAGAACCGCGACACGCCGAACGAGCGCGCGGCCGACGACTACCGCGCGGCGATGGCGCCGCTCGTGCCGTTCGCCGACTACTTCGTCATCAACGTCAGCTCGCCCAACACCAAGGGGCTGCGCGCGCTGCAGGAGGCGGGCGCCGTCGGCGACCTGGT
Organism: Myxococcales bacterium; assembly: GCA_021784515.1. Lineage (GTDB taxonomy): Bacteria > Myxococcota_A > Polyangia > Palsa-1104 > SHYY01 > SHYY01. Next base: position 8,590 of record JAJXSP010000053.1, read on the forward strand.
GGCGGCGGCGGTGGAGGTGGCGCGCGGCGACGGTCGTGCGCGGCCGGTGCTGGTGAAGCTGGCGCCCGACTTCGAGGGCGACGCGCTCGAGGAGACGGTGCGTGCGGCGCGCGCGGCCGGCGCGGCGGGCTTCGTGGCCACCAACACCACCGTCGGACGCACGGGGGTCGAGGGCTCGCCGTTCGCCGCCGAGGCGGGCGGGCTCTCCGGCGCGCCTCTGCGCGCGCGCGCGACCGAGGTGCTGCGCCGCGTGTACCGCGCCACCGACGGCGCGCTGCCGATCATCGGCGTCGGAGGCGTCGCCACGGCGGCCGACGCGTACGAGAAGATCCGCGCCGGCGCCTCGCTGGTGCAGGTCTACACGGGGCTGATCTACGAGGGGCCGTGCATCGCGCGCGCGATCAACCGCGGACTGCTCGCGCTGCTCGCGCGCGACGGGCTGCCGTCCGTCGCCGCGGCGGTCGGCCTCGACGCGAAGTGACGGCGGCTATCCGCCGTCGCGGATCTTCGCCATGTCCCGGCGCAGCTTGTCGAGCATGGCGTCCACCTTCTCGTACTTCTCATCGCCCTTGCCGAGGACGGCCTCTCTCTTGATCGCGTCCCACTGCGCCTCGAGGCGGCTGCCGTACTCGCCCTTGAAGGCGTCGTACTCCTGCTTCACCGTCCTGAACTTCGCCTCCACCGCCTCGTGCCCGCGGTGGGCCTGCGGCGGCGCCGCCGGCGCTTCGTCCTCGTCGCGGCGCGGGGCCGCCGCCGGCTGCCGCTTCGGGCGCGCCGTCGCGGGCTTCGGCGCCTCGTGCGCGGGCGCGAGCGGCGTTACGACCACAGCCGGTACGGGGCGGTCCGCGACGGGCGGAGGCGGCGGCGTCTTGATCACGATCGGCGCCGGAGCGGGCGGCGGGCGGTGCGCCACGAGGTACACGAACACGCCGCCGAGCACCATCGCGGCGACGGCGGCGATCGCCAGCGGGCCGCTGCGCCGCACCGCCGGGTGGAGCGAATGCGAGCGGTCGGACGGCGTCACCTGCGACTGGCTCGGCTTGCGCTCGCCGAACATGCCGGCGCGCGCGAACGTCACCGTGTGCGTCGCCGATCCGGTCAGCTCGTCCTGGAACTCGGCGACGTTCACGTCGCGCGTCGAGGCGACGAGCGCCCGCTCCTCGACGATCTCCTCGGCGAACAGCCCGCGGACGAAGTGAGCGAGCGAATCGCCCGAGATCGTCGGGTTCATCTCGTACAGCTTCTTCTGGATCGCTGCACGGAACTCCTCGCACGTCTGGTAGCGGTCGTCGGCGCGCGGCGCGAGGGCGCGGCCGACGATGGGATCGAGCGACGGGTCGAGGCGCGGATCGCGCTCGGACACCGGCGTGAACTCGCCCTTGGTGACGATGCGCGCGATCTGCTTGTAGTCGGCCCCCTCGGGGAAGAGGAACAGCCGCTCGCCGGTGAGCAGCTCGTACAGCACGACGCCGGCCGCGTAGATGTCGGTGCGGCGATCGACCACGCCGCCGCGCACGAGCTGCTCGGGCGCCATGTAGCCGAACTTGCCGAAGCCCATGTTCGGGTTCGAGCCGGCGATCCGGATCGCGCTCTTGGCGATGCCGAAGTCGATCACCTTCACCTCGCCCTCGAACGACACCATCACGTTCGGCGGCGAGATGTCGCAGTGGACCAGCGAGAGCGACTTGCCGTCGGCGTCGGTGCGGCGGTGGGCGTAGCCGAGGCCGGCCACCAGCTCGCGCGCGATGTAGAGGCACAGGTCGGGCGGCAGGCGCGTCCGCGCCTCGCGCGCCCGCGTGATGAGGCGACGGAGGTCGCGCCCCTCGACGTACTCGATGGCGAGGAAGTAGTCGCCCGCCGCCTTCCCCACCTCGTAGACCTGCGCGATGTTCGCGTGCTGGAGCTTGATCGCGACCTGCGCCTCGTCGATGAAGCGCTTGACGAACTCCTCGTCGGCCGAGAGGTTCGGCAGGACCTTCTTGATGATGACCGGCTTCTCGAAGCCCTGGATCTCGCCGATCTTGCCGAGGAAGATCTCGCCCATCCCGCCGCGCGACAGACGGCGCAGCAACAGATAGCGACCAAAGACCTGGGGGAGCTCCTGGTCTTCGCGCTGGGGCGCGGGGTTCATCATGGACAAGAGCCGGCATGATACGGCCTGACCGAGCGCATTTCAACGCGCCTGGGGGCCGGGCCGCGCGGGAACGGCCGGCATCCGACCGCCCTACTTGAGGAGCTGGAGCACCAGCGACGGGAGCTGGTTGGCCTGCGCCAGCACGGCGACGCCGCTCTGGAGGAGCACCTGGTTCTCGGTCATCGCCGCCGTCTCCGCCGCCACGTCGACGCTCCGGATGCGCGCGTCGGCGGCCTGCAGGTTGACGGTGATCGAGGACAGGTTGTCGAGCGCGGAGCCGAGCCGGTTCTGGCCGGCGCCGACCTCCGCGCGGGCGGAGGAGAGGTTGTCGATGCCGCTGTCGATGTTGGCGATCGAGCTCTGCGCGGCGGTGGCGGTGCTGAGGTCCACCGCCAGGCCGACGCCGTATTGCACGCCGAGGCTGGTCGAGTCGGTCTTGCTGAAGGTGAGGGCGATGGTGTCGTTGGTCGTTCCGTAGGCGCCGACCTGCATCGAGACGCTGCCCGAGCCGGTGCTGAGCATCGCCACCCCCTCGAACGAGGTGACCGACGCGATCCGGTCCAGCTCCGAGGTGAGCTGCACGGCCTCGGTGTTGATGTAGCCGCGCTCCGTCGAGGCGAGGGCGCTGTTGGCCGACTCGACGGCGAGCGCGCGCAGGCGGGTGAGGATGCTCGACTGCTCGTTCATCGCGCCGTCGGCCACCTGCGCCAGCGCCACTCCGTCGTTGCCGTTGCGCGAGGCCTGCTGGAGCCCCGCGATCTCGGCGCGCAGCGACTCGCTGATGCCGAGACCGGCCGAGTCGTCGGCCGCCTCGTTGATGCGCAACCCCGACGAGAGCCGCTCGAGGTTGAGATCGAGCGCCTGCTGCGTGCTCGACAGGCTGACCTGCGCCTCGAGCGACGCCACGTTCGTGTTGATGTACAGCGCCATCGTCCTTCTCCTCGCGCCCCGGCGGGCCCTTCATCGCACCGCGGCAGTTTTTCGAAGGCCGCGGACTTCGCCTCTTCAGAGCTGCGGGTTCCGGTCGATTGGAACGAATCGTCATGGATCCGTCAAGTTTGCTCCACGGTCGGCACCCCAGCGGTCGGTGGTTGCGCCGGCGGGGCGGCGCTTGGTAATGTCGCCGCCGTGCGCTTCTCCGTCGGGCCGCTGGCGCTGGCCGCGCTAGCCGGGTGCGGTCAGGGTTCGGTCACATTTACGCTCGACGCCCCTGCGCAGCGGCTCTCGCCGCTCGACGACTCGCGCGCGGACGCGGTGATCATCACCGACGAGGCGACCGGCACGCAGCTCGGCTCGCCGCTGTCCGTCGGGCGGGGCGACGCGATGGGGGGCGGCTCGGCGATCGGCCCGATCCGCGTCGGCACCTACGACCTGCGGGTCGAGGTGGGCGGCGGCGGCCAGCTCCTCGGGCTGGCGCGCGCGCGCGACGTCGTCATCGCCGCGGGCCAGGACCAGTCGATCCCGATCCACCTGCGCAAGCCCTTCGCCTTCTTCGGCTCGCTGCCCGTGCTGCCGGCCGCGCCCGCGGCGGTGATGGCCTTCGACTCGACGCTGCCGCCGCTCGGCCTCGAGCCGGACCTCGGCGACATCCGCGTCGACGGCCCCGTCGGCGCGAGCGCCTCCACCGCCGACGGACGCTTCCTGCTCCTCGGCGCGAAGGACCAGCTCTACGTCGTCAACACGGTCGACTTCAGCATGCTCGGGAAGGTCGGCCCCATCGCGGGCGGCTCGGTGAAGGCAATCGTGGTCGCGCCGCGCGACAGCGCCGCGGCGATCCTCACCGACCAGGCGGTCACGGTGATCACCGACCTGCAGGCGTTCGAGAACGGCGGCCCGTCGGCGAGCCCGGTCACCACGGTGACGCTCGCGCAGCCGCAGGCCGCCGCCTTCTCGCCCGACGCGCAGACCCTCGCGGTGCTGAGCGGCCCGGCGGCGTGGCAGGACGTGGTGGCGGCGGCGCACGCCTCGCCGGCGCATGCGTCGTGGGAATCGTGCGATGCCTCGCTGCCCAAGGCATTCCTCTCGCTGCTGCCGGTCGCCTCGCTGCCGGCCAGCGCCGACGAGACCGCCGCCCCCGCCGGCGCCACCGACGTGGACTTCCTCGACGGTCGGCCGGTGCTCGCCCTGCCCTGCGGACCCGGCATCGTGTACGCCGACGATCTCTCCAACCCTGCGAACCTGCCGGTCGCCCTCGCGGGCAAGGGGATCATCGACATCGCGGTCGTCGGCGGCCACGCGGCGTTCGTCGAGGGACGCGTGATCCAGACGACCGTGCCGGTGGATCCCGACCAGCCGCGGATGACCGACACGCCGGTGCCCTTCGGCTCGATCTCGACCTACGTCTCCGGGCAGCCCGACAGCCGCGTCACCAGCACCTTCCGCCTCGGCAACGACCTCCTCAACTTCGTCGGCAGCGACATGAGCACGGTGCAGGCGCTGCTCGCGCCGACGCGCCTGGACGCCTACGACGTCGCGCTCTCCCCCGACGGCACGCACGTCGTGGTGGCGGCCCGAATCCGGTACGAGGAGAGCGCGCTCAAGTACGTCCCCGAGGTGCCCGACCCCAACTTCCCGGGCTTCACCCTCTACTGCGATCTCGACATCGCGGAGGACGTCTACCAGGTGTGGGAGGTCGAAGCGACCTCGGGCAGCGTGGCGTACCAGTCGGTCAAGGGGCTCGACGATCCCGTGTGCTCGACCCAATGCTTCTCATGCAACGTCGACAACCTCGGCCAGAAGCAGTGCGACCCGCTCAGCAACCCGTCGCGCACGCCGTGCACGCTCCAGCACGGCTTCGCGCCCGGCGGCCTGAGCGTGATGATGGGGGGCGGGTGAGACGCGCGGTCGCGATCGCCGTCGCCGTCGCCGCGGCGCTGGGGGCGACGGACGGCCGTGCCGCGGGGCGCCGCAAGGTGGCGGTGCTCGAATACCGCGCGGGCGTCGAGCAGGCGGCCGACCTCACGCCGCGCCTCGCCGAGCGGCTGCGAACGACCGCGGCGCTCGAGGTGATCGATCCCGTGGAGGCGCGCCGCCGCTTCGCCCCCGCCGACGCGCAGGTCGGGCGCTGCGCGAACGACGCCGCCTGCCTGGCGCGGCTCGGCACGGCGCTCGAGGTGGACGAGATCCTGCTCGTCGGGCTCTCGAAGCTGGGCGACGTGGTGATGGCGCTCCAGCGCATCGACGTCGAGAGCGCCACCGTCACCGCACAGCTCACCGAAGTGCTGCCCGATGACGGCGCGCTCAGCGACGACAGGCTCGGCGGCTGGCTGAAGCGGCTCTTCCCGCCCGCGGTGTTCAAGCGCTACGGCTTCATCGTCGTCACCGCGAACGTCGCCGGCGCCGACGTCACCATCAACGGCCAGTCAAAGGGCGAGACGCCGCTCGACGGCAAGCTGAAGGTGCTCGCTCCCCGCTCGTACCGCGTCGAGTTGCACAAGCCGGACTTCGCGCCCTTCGCCGCGCGGATCGACGTGCCGCCCGACGCCACCGTCGAGGTGCGTGCCGAGCTGGGGCGCGCGGCGGCCCCGACGCCCTGGTACAAGCGATGGTATCCGTGGGCGATCTTCGGCGGCGTCGTCGCGGCCGGCGCGGCGGTGTCGCTGGTGTTCGCGCTGCAGCCCGATCAGACGACGGTGATGGGCTTCATCCAGCGGTAGCCGAGGGCGGTCGCTCGAGGAGCATCACGATCGCGTCCTCGTTGTTCTCGGCGTAGTAGCCCGGGCGGATCCCGACCGGGCGGAAGGCGAACTTGCGGTAGAGGCGCAGCGCCGACTGGTTCGAGCGGCGGACCTCGAGGGCGATGAGGTGGCAGCCCTCGCGCCACGCGACCGCGATGACGTGGGCGAGGAGGCGGGAGGCCCAGCCGCTGCGCCGCGCCGACGGGTGCACGGCCACGTTGAGCACGTGCACCTCGTCGCGCACCAGCCAGAAGTTGACGAAGCCGAGCACGACGCCGTCGACCGCGAGCACGTCGAGGTGGGCCCACTCGCGCTCCAGCTCCTCGAGGAACACCTCCTCGTCCCACGGCGCGGGGAAGCACAGCCGCTCGATCTCCATCACCGCGCGGAGGTCGCGCCCGGTCATGCGCCGGATCGTCGGCCGCGGGCCCGCCCCCACGATCACGCTCCGTCGCGCGAGGACGACTGCGGCCGCGCCGCGCGCTCGTCGAAGCCCGGCTCCACGTAGATCCGCCGCAGGTGCGGCAGCGCCGCCCGCAGCGACGCCTCCAGCTCGTTGATCCGCGCCTCGAGCGTGCGCGTGTCGAGCGCGGGGTTGAACGTGAGCTTGAGCGCCGCCATCACGTCCCGCGGCCCGAGGTGGACCGTGCGAATGTGGACCACGCCGACGACGTCGCGCGCGGCGCGGGCGATCTCGGCGATCCGTTCGCGTTCGCCCTCGGGGACGCTGCGCCCGATGAGCAGGCTCTTCGCGTCGCGCGCGAGCACGAACGCCACCGCCGCGAGCGCCACGCCGACGACCACCGAGGCCGCGCCGTCCCACGCCTGGTGGCCGGTGAGCTGCGCCAGCACGATTCCGGCGAGCGCCACGACGAGGCCGAACAGCGCCGCGAGGTCCTCGAACAGCACGGTCAACACCGTCGGATCGCGCGCCTCGTGCAGGGTGGCGCGGATGCCGCGGCCGTGGCGCAGGTGCTTGAACTCGCGCATCGCCACGGAGAAGGAGTAGCCCTCGAGGAGCATCGACGCGCCGAGGACCGCGTAGGCGCTCGTCGGGCTGCCGAGCGGGCCATGCCCCCCGACGCCGGCGATCTTGTGGATGCCCTCGTAGATCGAGAAGGCGCCGCCGACGGCGAAGATGCAGAGCGCGACGATGAACGCCCAGAAGTAGGTCTCCGGGCCGTAGCCGAAGGGGTGCTTGTCGTCGGGCGCGCGCGCGGAGAGGCGCAGGCCGACGAGGAGGAAGACCTGGTTCGCGCTATCCGCCAGGGAGTGGCAGGCCTCGGCGAGCATCGCGGTCGAGCGCGACATCGCGGCCGCCGTGAACTTGCATCCGGCGATCGCGACGTTGACGACGAGCGCGGCGATCACGACTCGCTGACCGTCGTGCGGCTCGCGTTCGCGCTCTCGTGGTCGTTCGGTCATGGGTCGGCCGGGAGCGCGGCGAGGAGGCGGCTCCATAGCTCGTCGCGCCCGATCTGATCGTTCACGCTCACCACCACCGCCGGCGCGGCCAGCTCCTTGCGAACCCGCGCCGCCAGCAGCGGGCGCTCGTGCTTGGGCACCTGGTCGCTCTTGGTGATCGCCGCCACCACGCGCTTGCCGTGCGCGGCGATCCAGGGCGCGAGCTCGCGCTCGTCGAGCTCGGGCCCGCGGCGCGCGTCGACGAGCAGCGCCACCACCGCCAGCTGCGCGCGCCCGGCGAGGTAGGCCTCGATCGCCGGCCGCCAGGTGGCGCGCTCGTCCTTGGACACCTTCGCGTAGCCGAAGCCCGGCAGGTCCACCAGGCGCAGCGATCGGCGCGCGCCGCCGACGAGCAGCTCGACGCGGAAGAAGTTGGTGAGGCGCGTGCGGCCGGGCGTGCGGCTGGTGCGCACCAGCCCCTTGCGCTCGACGAGGAAGTTGATGAGCGACGACTTGCCGACGTTCGAGCGCCCGCAGAAGGCGATCTCCGCCGGCGGCGGCCCCTCGTCGGGCGGGCCCGGCCAGTCGGCGGGCGAGGCTGCGCTGCGTTCGTACTCCGCCAGCGCGATCCGGACCGTGTCCATCGCGCGGAAGCTATCACACCGGCGGCGCAGCGACGGCGCGGGACCGTTTACGAAACTTTACCGCAAGCTCAAGGAGCCTTCACCGGCGCCGGTCATGTTGTTTCGGCGAAGCTGGTAGATTCCAGCGTGGAGACGAACATGAAGCGCACGGTGAAGTTCGGCATCGTCGGGTTGGCGGTGGCGGCGACGGTGGCGGTGGGGGCGACGGCGCTCGCCCGCGGGGCGGCCGGCTGGCATCCGGGGATGATGAAGGCGAAGGTCAGCGAGCACATCGACGGGGCGCTCGAGGCGGCGCACGCCACCCCGGCGCAGCGCGAGACGATCCTCGCGGCGCGCGACCGCGTGTTCGCCGCCTTCGAGGAGACGCACCAGGATCGCGGCGCGCGGATGGCGCGGGCGCTCGCGCTCTTCGAGTCGGACACGATCGACCCGGCCGCGGTGGGCGCGCTGCGCGACGAGCACCGCGCCACGGCGCAGAAGGTGGGTGACGCGCTGGTCCAGGCGGTCACCGAGGCGCACGACGTGCTGAGCCCGGAGCAGCGTCGCGCCGTCGTCGAGTACGCGCGCTCGCACGAGCCGCCGACGGGACACCTGCCCCAGCACGCGGGCTTCTTCAAGCGGATGGCGTCGCACCGCATCGACGCCGCCCTCGACGCCGCCAAGGTGGACGACTCGCAGCGGGCGCGCATCGACGCCGCGCGCGATCGCGTCTTCGCCGCCTTCGAGGCCGAGCGCCCCGACCCGGGCGCGCACTTCGACGAGGCGCTCTCGCTGTTCGCCGCCGACACCATCGACCAGGCGAAGGTCGCCGCCCTGCGCGCGCAGCACCAGGAGGTCGCCCAGCGCGTCGGCGACGCCGTCGTCGGCGCGCTCCAGGAGGCGCACGACGTGCTGAGTCCGGCGCAGCGCCGCGCGGTGGTGGAGTTCGTGCGCGCCCGCCACGCCGAGCACGTCGCCGAGTGATGTCGGCGCGCGGCTCCGTGCTCCTCGTCGACGACGACGCGCGCCTCGCCGCGCTCGTCGCCGAGTATCTCGGCAAGAACGACCTCGACGTGACGGTCGCCGCCGACGGGGAGCGCGGGATCGCGCTGCTCAAGTCCCGCCCCTTCGACCTCGTGCTGCTCGACCTCATGCTCCCCGGCATCGACGGCCTCGAGGTGTGCCGTCGCATCCGGGCCACCCGCGACACCGGGCGCGTACCGATCATCATGCTCACCGCGAAGGGCGACGACGTGGACCGGATCATCGGCCTCGAGCTGGGCGCCGACGACTACCTGCCCAAGCCCTTCAACCCGCGCGAGCTGCTCGCCCGCGCGCGCGCGGTGCTCCGGCGCACCGGCCCGCCCGGCGAGGAGCGCGCCCTGTTCCGCACCGGCGACCTCGCGATCGACTTCGACGCGCGCGAGGTCACCGTCGAGGGGAAGCGCCAGGTGCTGACCCACTTCGAGTTCGAGCTGCTCGCCTGCCTGGCGCGCGCGGCGGGGCGCGTGCTCTCGCGCGAGCACCTCCTCGACGCGCTCAAGGGGGTCGAGTTCGAGACGTTCGACCGCTCGATCGACGTCCACGTCTCCAAGCTGCGCGCGAAGCTCGAGCGCGACCCGAAGGACCCGCGCTACATCAAGACGGTCCGCGGCGTGGGCTACG
>JAJXSP010000054.1 GCA_021784515.1 Myxococcales bacterium
CGGCGCGAGACCCGGGGCCGCCGTCGCGGCGAGCAGCGCGAACGCGCCGACGCCAAGCGCGCGCTCCACCGTGGTCGAGCCGCCGCCGTGCGCGCGTCGTTCCATCGTCTGGCCGCGATGCTAGCCACCGCCGGTCCAGCCTGCAAACTCGGCCGCCGCTGGCGCGCTGCGGCGTCTTGACAACCCCCACGGCCGCGAATAGAAACCTTCCACCTCGTTTTTTCCGACGGACCTCCAGCCACCATCAGCAGCACCCCCACCGGCAGGCGCTTCCGCGCGCCGCCCCATTACCGCAACCGATGAGGACCCGATGAACCTGACCGAGCTGAAGCGCAAGAAGATGACCGAGCTCATCCACATGGGGAGCGAGCTCAACCTCGAGGGCGTCAACGGAATGCGGCGCCAGGATCTGATCTTCGCGCTTTTGCAGCACACCGCCGCCAACCGGGGCGAGGTCTACGGCGACGGTGTCCTCGAGACGCTGCCCGACGGCTTCGGCTTCCTGCGCTCGCCCGACTTCAGCTACCTGCCGGGCCCCGACGACATCTACGTCTCCCCGTCGCAGATCCGGCGCTTCGGCCTGCGCACCGGCGACACCGTCGACGGGCAGATCCGGCCGCCGAAGGACTCGGAGCGCTACTTCGCCCTCCTCAAGGTGGACCGCATCAACGGCGAGGTGCCCGAGCAGGTCCGCGACAAGATCGCGTTCGACAACCTCACGCCGCTCTATCCGAACAAGCGCCTCAACCTCGAGCACGAGACGAAGAACTACTCGACGCGGATCGTCGACCTCCTGTGCCCCATCGGGAAGGGCCAGCGCTGCCTGATCGTGTCGCCGCCGCGCGCCGGCAAGACGGTGCTGCTGCAGGACATCGCGCACGCCATCACGACCAACCACAAGGAAGCGGTGCTCATCGTGCTGCTCATCGACGAGCGGCCCGAGGAGGTCACCGACATGGCCCGCTCGGTCAAGGGCGAGGTCGTCTCCTCGACCTTCGACGAGCCGCCCGCGCGCCACGTGCAGGTGGCCGAGATGGTGATCGAGAAGGCCAAGCGCCTCGCCGAGCACAAGAAGGACGTGGTGATCCTCCTCGACTCGATCACGCGCCTCGCGCGCGCCTACAACACCGTCATCCCGCCGTCGGGCAAGATCCTCTCGGGCGGCGTCGACTCGAACGCGCTCCACAAGCCCAAGCGCTTCTTCGGCGCGGCGCGCAACATCGAGGAGGGCGGCTCGCTCACCATCATCGCCACCGCGCTCGTCGACACCGGCTCGCGCATGGACGAGGTCATCTTCGAGGAGTTCAAGGGCACCGGCAACTCGGAGATCCACCTCGACCGCAAGCTCATGGAGAAGCGCATCTTCCCCTGCCTCGACATCAACAAGTCGGGCACCCGCAAGGAGGAGATGCTGATCGACAAGAAGACGCTCGACCGCATCTGGATCCTGCGCTCGCTGCTCCACCCGCTGAACGTCATCGACGCGATGGAGTTCATGCGCGACAAGGTCGCCAAGACCGACAACAACGCGGAGTTCATCGCGTCGATGTCGTCGTAGCGCTCCGGATCAGTTCACCCACCGCTCCGTCGGCGGCTCCCCGCCGCCCCCTCCCACCGACGACAGCTCCACGAAGGCGCGCAGCTCGGGCCACTCCCGCGTGAGGTAATCCAGCTCCGCGGGGCGCATCGTGCGCAGCATGCGCAGCCACGGCTCGGCGCCCGCCTGCTCGCGTGGACCGCTCTCCTGCGCGACGAGGAACGCGCGCAGCAGCCAGGCCGGGCGCATCGTGGCGACGGAGAGCTGCTCCTCGATGCGGGACCAGTCGGCCTCGAGCAGGCGCAGCGCCTCGACGGGGCGCGACTGCCGCGCGAGGAAGAAGGCCTCCGTCACGCGCAGCTGCGCGGCCGCCCACAGCCGGCCCTGGGCGCGCCCGAGGCGCCGGCGCGCGTCGGCGATCCACTGCGCCGCAGCCTCCTGCTCGCCGCGCAGCACGAACAGCCGCCCGAGGTGGATCGCCGCCGCGAGGCGCAGCTCCGAGCCGTAGAGCAGGCCCGCGCCGCGCTCGACGCGGATCGCCTCGTCGATGGCGGCGCCGAGATCGCGCAGCCGCTCGAGCGCGAGCGAGAGCTGCAGGCGGCACGCGGCGAGGTAGGTCGCCTGGCCGCGATACTGCTCGGCCACCTCGCGGAACACCGCCGCCGCGCGCGCCGGGTCGCCGTCGGCGAGCGCGAGCAGCCCCGGCTCGAGCCGCTGGTTCAGCTTGGTGCCGCCGCGCATCTGCCGTCGCAGCCACCACACGAACAGCCCGATCAGCGCGAACGGCCAGACGCGCGAGAGGATCATCCACCCGAGCGGCTCACCGGCGGGCGCCGCGTGCGCGACGTGCTCGCGCGGCGGCGCCTCCGACGAGAACAGCCCGTAGATCGCCACGAACACGACGATGAGGGCGACCCACAGCAGCAGCGTCCGCGTGCTGCTCTTCTTCGCCGGCTGGACCGGGTTGTCGGTGGGCTCGCGCGGTGGAAGGTAATCGGTCGGGACCATGGCGCCTCCAGCGCGCGGAGTGTAGCGCAGGATCGGCGGCCGCTCGCGGGGTGGCTCGCGACGGCGGCTCCCCGGATCTTCCTCGTCATCGGCCGTGGCCCAACCGTGTTCATCCGGTTCGTCGACACGCACCGTCGCTGCTGTTGCAACGCCGCCGGGCGAGGCGATATGATCGCGCGCCCCCTGGGGCCCCGTCGATGAAGCCGAAGCGCAGCCACAAGCAGGAGCAGCTCGCGAAGCTCTACGACGCGGACATCCTGCCGATCTACGCGCAGCGCTTCGGGCGGATGCTGCTGCGCGACCTCTCCCCGCCGCCCAAGGCGATGATCCTCGACGTGGGCTGCGGCACCGGCTACCCGGCGCTCGACGTGCTCCGGCGGATGGACGAGCAGGGCCGGATCATCGCTATCGACCCCGCGCAGCCGATGCTGGCGGAGGCGCGCGAGAAGGCGGGGCCGCTCTCGGGCAAGCGGATCTTCTTCCGCTCCGAGTCGCTCGACGAGCGGCTCTCCTTCGACGACGACGTCTACGATCTCGTGCTGTCGAACCTCGGCCTGGTGGACGTGGATGATCCGAGCCACGCGCTCGTCGAGTTCGGGCGCGTCGCCAAGCCGGGCGGCCGGGTGATCGCCACCGCGCCGCTTTCGGGCAGCTTCGGCGAGTTCTACGACCTCTTCCGCGAGGTGCTCACCAAGCGCGACCGCCCCGACGCGATCGCCCGGCTCGATCACTGGCTGGTGCGCTACCCGACGCCGGCGGAGGCGGAGGAGTGGATGCGCAACGCCGGCCTCGTCGACGTGGCGGTGGAGCACGAGAGCTTCCAGCTCCTGTTCAAGTCGAGCCGCGAGTTCTTCTTCGCGCCGATCATCGAGTACGGGCCGCTCACCGACTGGAAGGAGATCGCCGGCCAGGGCCAGGAGATGCAGGACGTCTTCTGGCTGATCAAGGAAGCGATCGACGCCTACTTCGGGGAGTCGCCCTTCGCCGTGACGATCCACGCGGGCTGCCTGCGCGGGCGCAAGCCGCTCGAGGAGGAGCGCCCCGAGGAGCCGGTCCGCACCGAGGGGACGCGGCCGCGCTCGCGCCTGCCGCAGCCGGCGCTCACACCGGCGGGCGACACCGGCGTGATCCCGCTCGGCACCGGCGAGATCGACATCATCGACGTCCCCGTCACCGGCCGCTTCCTCGAGGAAGACGAGGAGGACGAGGAGGACGAGGAGGACGAGGAGAAGCCCGCCTGAGCTCGACCCGCGACAGCTACGAGGCGCTCGCCCGCGAGATCCTCGATCACGATCACCGCTACTACGGCGAGTTCCGCCCGACGATCGAAGACGTCGACTACGACCGACTGGTGAAGCGGCTCCAAGCGATCGAGGCGGATCATCCGGAGTGGGTGGTGTCGTGGTCGCCGTCGCGGCGGGTCGGCCACGCGCCGATCTCCGAGTTCCGGAAGGTGGTCCGCGAGACGCCGATGCTCAGCCTCGACAACACCTACAGCGAGGCCGATCTGAGCGCGTGGCACGAGCGCGTGTGCAAGGGGCTCGGCGGCGACGTGCCGGCCTACGTGCTCGAACCGAAGATCGACGGCATCGGGATCGAGCTCTACTACCGGGAGGGGACGTTCGAACTCGGTCTCACGCGGGGCGACGGCGAAAAGGGCGACGACATCACATCGAATCTCCGCACCATCCGGTCATTGCCGCTGCGGCTCGGGGCGCCGGTGACGGTGACCGTACGCGGCGAGTCCTACGTTGACCGCGCCGACTTCGAGGTCATCCAGCGCGACCCGGAGAAGAAGACAGTCACCGGGGAGACGTTCAAGAACCCACGAAACTTCGCTGGGGGGACGCTGAAGCGGCTCAACCCGGAATACGTCGCGAAACAACCGCTCAAGGTGTTCCTCTACGAAGTGGTCGGAGACGTGCCCACGGCAACGCAGTTCGAGGCGCTCGCGTGGATGCGCTCGCTCGGGCTACCGGTGTCACGCGACGTGGAGCGCTTCACGGATTTCCCGTCGCTGATGGAGCGCGTGGCGTCGTGGGAGACACGGCGCGACGGCCTGCCGTTCGACGCGGACGGACTGGTGGTGAAGGTCGACTCGTTCGCGCAGCGCGAGGCGCTGGGCGCCACCGACAAGTCGCCGCGCTGGGCGATCGCCTACAAGTTCCCGGCGCGCCAAGCGGCGACGAAGGTGAACGGCTTCGAGGTCAACGTCGGGCGCACCGGCGCGGTGACGCCGGTGGCGATGCTCGACCCCGTGGCGCTGTCGGGCACGACGGTATCGCGCGCCTCGCTCCACAACTGGGACGAGGTGGCGCGCAAGGACGTGCGCGTCGGCGACACCGTGCTCGTCGAGAAGGCGGGCGAGATCATCCCGCAGGTGGTGACCGTCATCGTCGAGCAGCGGCCGCCGGGGACCGAGCCCTACCCGATCCCGACGCGCTGCCCGTCGTGCGAGTCGCCGCTGCGCCGGCGCGAGGGCGAGGTCGCGCTGCGGTGCGAGAACCGCGAGGGCTGCACCGAGCAGCTGCGGCAGTCGATCGCCTTCTTCGCGCAACGCGACGCGATGAACATCGAGGGGCTCGGCGAGAAGCTCGTCGCGCAGCTGGTCGCGGCGCGGCTCGTGCGCGATCCGTCGGACCTCTATCAGCTCACCGCGGCGCAGCTCGCCGCGCTCGATCGCATGGGCGACAAGAGCGCGCAGAACCTCGTCGAGAACGTCGCGCGCAGCAAGCCGCAGTCGCTGACGCGGCTGCTCACCGCGCTCGGCATCCCGCTCATCGGCGAGGTGGCGGCGGCGGCGGTCGCCGACCGGTTCGGCGCGCTCGCGACGATGATGGAGCGCGAGCCCTCGTCGCTGCGCGAGGCGCTGCTCGAGGTGCCGGGGTTCGGCGACGAGCGCGCCCGGGCGGTGGCGGAGTGGTTCGGCGACGCGCGCAACCGCGCGGTGGTGGAGCGGCTGCGCGCCGCGGGCGTCGATCCCGTCGCGCACCGCCGCCCGTCGACGGGGCCGCTGGCCGGCAAGAGCCTGTGCGTCACCGGTACGCTGGCGCGCCCGCGCGACGAGGTGAAGGCCGCGATCGAAGCGGCGGGCGGCCGGTTCGTCTCGTCGGTGGGCAAGGGAACCGACTACCTCGTCGCCGGCGAGAAGACCGGCGCGGCGAAACGGACCAGCGCCGAGAAGTTCGGCGTGCGCGTGATCGACGAGGCGACCCTCGAGCGCCTGCTCCGCGGCGAAGCGATCTGATTCGATTCGCGCACCCGGCCCGAGTCGCGAGATCCTTCTAATCCACCGAATCCACCGAATCCACCGAATCCCGGGAATCCTCGTCTTCCTCCAAGGTGCCGCCGTCGGGCGGCGTCGCGCCTCCGTCGGGCGGGCGCCGCGGCGACTGTCCGATCGTCGGCGGTGGCGGCGGCGGCTTCACGCCCGCCATCACGGCGAAGCGCGCCTCCACCTCCTCGACGGGAGCAGCCACCTCGCGCCCGCCCGCGCGCAGGGTGAGGCCACGGACGTGCGCCGAGAGGTAGGCAGGCGGGTAGTCGAGCGTGCAGCGGATCGCCGGTGGTGCCGCCTCGCATGCCGCCTCGAGCGCGATGAAGTGGCGGTCGCGGTCGTCGTGGAAGGTGAAGAAGCGCGCCCCCGGAGAGCGCGTTACGCCGGCCACGCGCACGACCACCTTGGCGGCGGCGGGATCGACCGATTCGATGGCGAGCGTGATCGGCCCCGGCGCCTTTTCGAGGAGGCGCTTCGGGGCGGCGGTCGGGGGCTTCTTCTTCTTCGGGGCGGCGTGCGCCTCCGGAACGAGGGCGAGGAGCAACGCGGCGACGAGCGCGCTCGCGCAGCCTCTCGCCGCGGTCCGATCGTGATCTCCATCGGGGAGCAGATTGCCATCGCGGATCATCGCCCAATTGTAGGCGCGCGGCGTCCGGGGTTGTAGGCGGGATCGCACGCTCCGACAGCGTCCTCGTCACCGGGCGCAGGCCGCGATCACGGACAGGCCCCGACGTGATCGAGCTGGACTTGGGCCTGTTGGCGCAAGCAGTCGTTGTCGTAGGTCTTGCCGTCGCAGCCGCAGACCGGGGCGAGGTTCTTCGGGCAGCCCTGCGGAATGAGCGCGCAGGTGCCGGGAATGTCGGCGCCGTGGCAGAGGCCGGCGACGAGATCGCAGAACTGCCCGGGCGAGCACTGCTTGCCGACGAATCCGCCGCAGGTCTGCGCGGGCCCGGCAAGGTCGGGGCCCGCGACGACGACGAGGTCGGGGCCCGTGACGAGATCGGGAGCCGTGGCGAGATCGCGCGCCGCGGCGAGGTCGGGCGGCGGCGTCGCCTGGTCGACCGGCGCGGACTGGTCGGCGAGCGCGGCCCCGTCGCCGGATGGGGGCAGGGCGCCGGAGGAGCAGGCGAGCGGGAGCAGGGCGAGGGCAGGCAGCAGGGCGCGCATGGGAAGCCTCCGGATGTCGGGGTGGCGGCGCACCAATCTACGCCGCCCGCGGCGGGGCGGGCCTGTCGCTCGGCGAATGGAAGGCGTTTGGGTGGCGGGGGAGCGTGCGGATCGGCGCGCCGGGGCGCGGCCGCGGGATCAGTCGTAATACTCGGTGCCGAGGTGGGTGATCAGCTCCTCGCCGCGCAGGTGGCGCAGCGTGTTCTTCAGCTTCATCAACTGAATGAACAGATCGTGCTCGGGATAGAGGCCCGGGGCCGTCATTGGGCTCTTGAAATAGAACGACAGCCACTCCTGGATGCCGTGCATTCCGGAGCGCTGGGCGAGGTCCATGAACAGCGCGAGGTCGAGGACGATCGGCGCGGCGAGGATCGAATCCCGGCACAGGAAATCGATCTTGATCTGCATCTTGTAGCCGAGCCAGCCGAAGATATCGATGTTGTCCCAGCCCTCTTTGTTGTCGCCGCGCGGCGGGTAGTAATTGATGCGCACGACGTGGCAGAGGTCCTTGTACAGCTCGGGATACAGGTCCGCCTGGAGGATGTAGTCGAGGACGCCCTTCTTCGACACCTCCTTCGATTTGAAGGAGTCGGGATCGTCGAGCACCTCGCCGTCGCGATTGCCCAGGATGTTGGTCGAATACCAGCCTTCGACTCCCAGGTAGCGCGCTTTGAACCCCGGCGCGAGGATGGTCTTCATCAGGGTCTGGCCGGTCTTGTAGTCCTTGCCGCAAATCGGCATTCCGGCCTGCCGCGCCAGCTCCTGCATCGCGGGGAAATCGACCGAGAGGTTCGGCGCGCCGTTGGCGTAGGGCACGCCCGACTTCAGGCACGCGTAGGCGTAGATCGCCGACGGCGCGATGTTCTCGTCCGAGGTGGCGAGCCCCTTTTCGAACTTCGCCAGCGACGAGTGCACGTCGGAGGCCTGCTTGTACACCTCGGTCGAGCCGCACCACACCGCCACCGCGCGGTCGAGGCCGTTGGCCTTCTTGAAGCCGTCGATGTCCGCCATGAGCTGCTCGGCGAGGTCCATCTTCGACTTGCCGCTCTTCACGTACGTGCCGTGGAGCTTCTTCACGTACGAGGGCTCGAACACGCCGCGCATCGGGCGGATCGTCTCGAGGAAGGCCTTCTCCTTCGCCAGGTCCTCGTTCGTGAGCACGCCGGCGTGCGCGGCCGACTCGTAGGCGTTGTCCTCGAAGATGTCCCAGCCGGCGAAGACGAGGTCGTCGAGCGAGGCGAGGGGCACGAAGTCGCTCACCTTCGGCGAGCGCCCCTCGGTGCGCTTGCCGAGCCGGATGGTGCCCATCTGCGTGAGCGAACCGATCGGCTTGGCGTGCCCTCGCCGCACCGCCTCGACGCCCGCAATGAAAGTGGTCGCAACCGCGCCCATCCCCGGAAGCAGCACACCGAGCTTGCCCGTCGCAGGGCGAATGTCGGTGCCTGCCATCTTGCCCTTTTGGGTCGACGACATCGTGAGTCCTCCTGAAAATCGAGCTTCCTGTGCCGACGAGGCGGCACCTTAGTCGCCGCTCGCTGCGAGATCAAACGGAAACGCCATCCGATCTGGGGCACCAGCGGAACGAAGCAAGCGCAGGGCCGCGGGCGGGCGCGGGCCACGGCGCGGGCACGTGGTGAATCCTCGACGCTCCCCGTCACCGTTCCGCCGCTCGCGCGACGCCGCCGATCGGTGAAACTCCGCTTCCGCGGCCACCGCGCGCGCCAGCGTTTTCGGTTGATCCCCCCGGGTGCCCGTGCTACAGGGTCCGCGCTCCAAATTCACACGCCCCGGGAGGGGTGCGCCGTGCCGAGGCTCGCGACGGGATCGCGGCCCGGTGGAGCGCCCCGACGAACGGAGCGGAGGAAAAAACGAGAGGCCCCATGGACAACCTTCAGCAGCAGGATTCGACCACCCCCATCACGATGCGCCAGCTCCTCGAGGCCGGCGTGCACTTCGGTCACCAGACCAAGCGGTGGAACCCCAAGATGCGGCCGTTCATCTTCGGCGCGCGCAACGGGATCCACATCATCGACCTCCAGCACACCGTCCACCTCTTCGTGAAGGCCTTCAACTTCGTCGTGCAGACCGTCGCCAACGGCGGGTCGGTGCTGTTCGTCGGGACGAAGAAGCAGGCGCAGGAGGTGATCCAGGAGGAGGCGAAGCGCTGCAACATGTTCCACGTCACCAACCGGTGGCTGGGCGGCACGCTCACCAACTTCCGCACGGTGAAGGGCTCGATCGAGCGGCTCCGCACCATCGAGAAGATGGCCGAGGACGGCACCTTCGATCGCCTGACGAAGAAGGAGGTCCTCGAGCTGGACCGCGAGCGCGTGAAGCTCGAGAGGACGCTGGGCGGCATCAAGAACATGAGCGCGCTGCCGGGCGCCATCTTCGTCATCGACGCGAAGAAGGAGCACATCGCGGTGGATGAGGCGCGGAAGCTGGAGATCCCGATCATCGCCATCGCCGACACGAACTGCGATCCCGACCTCATCGACCTCGTCATCCCCGGCAACGACGACGCGATCCGCGCGATCAAGCTGTTCACCTCGAAGATCGCCGACGCCTGCATCACCGGCGCGCGCCTCGGCAAGGAGCGCGCGGTCAGCCAGCGCGACAAGCGCGCCGAGGACGACGAGAAGCCCGAGATGATCCGCGTGCAGTCGGGCGGCGACGGGCCGAAGGTGGAGATCGCCACGCGCCGCGGCCCGCGTCCCGAGGCGGAGGCGACCGCGACCCCCGAGGACAAGGAGTAGGAGAGCGCCGATGGCCGAGATCACCACCGGAATGATCAAGGACCTGCGCGAGCGTACCGGCGCGGGCATGTCCGACTGCAAGAAGGCGCTCGTGGAGTGCGGCGGCGACGTGGAGAAGGCGGGCGAGTTCCTGCGCAAGAAGGGGCTCGCGGCGGCGGCGAAGAAGGCCGGCCGGGTCGCCACCGAGGGGCTGGTCCACTCCTACATCCACAACGGCCGCGTCGGCGTGATGATCGAGGTGAACTGCGAGACCGACTTCGTCGCCCGCGGCGACGACTTCAAGGCCTTCGTGAAGGACGTGGCGATGCACATCGCCGCCTCCAACCCGCTGTTCGTCTCCGAGGCCGACATCGACGAGCAGACGGTCGCCAAGGAGCGCGAGATCAAGATGGAGGCGGCCCGCAATCCGAAGGCCGCCCCCGGCGAGAAGGTGCGCGTGATCCCCGAGGCGATGATCCCGAAGGTCGTCGAAGGGCAGATGGCGAAGTGGAAAAAGGAGGTCTGCCTCCTCGACCAGATCTGGGTGCGCGACGAGGAGGGCAAGAAGACGATCGGCGCGCTGCTCACCGACCTGGTCGCGAAGATCGGCGAGAACATCAAGATCCGCCGCTTCGTCCGGTGGGAGCTGGGCGAGGGCCTCGAGAAGAAGAAGGACGACTTCGCCGCCGAGGTCGCCAAGCAGGCGGGCCTGTAGTGCCCGAAGACGCCGCATCACCGTCGCAGCGCCCGCGCTACCGGCGCATCCTGCTCAAGCTCTCGGGCGAGGCGCTCATGGGCGAGGGCGGCTTCGGCATCGACACCGTCACGCTCGGCCGGATCGCCGAGGAGGTGAAGGAGGTCCACGCCCTCGGCGTCGACGTGGCGCTGGTGATCGGCGGCGGCAATATCTTCCGCGGGCTCGCCGCCTCGGCGCACGGCATGGACCGCGCCTCCGCCGACTACATGGGCATGCTGGCGACGGTGATGAACTCCATCGCCATGCAGGACGCCCTCGAGCGGGCCGGCGTCGATACGCGGGTGCAGTCGGCGATCGAGATCCGCGAGGTGTGCGAGCCCTACATCCGCCGCCGCGCGGTGCGCCACCTCGAGAAGCGCCGGGTCGTCATCTTCGCCGCCGGCACCGGCAACCCCTACTTCACCACCGACACCGCCGCCTCGCTGCGCGCGATGGAGATCCACGCCGACGTGCTGCTCAAGGCGACGCGTGTCGACGGGGTGTACGACCGCGACCCGCGCCGCTTCTCCGACGCGAAGCGCTTCGTGCGGCTGACCTACCTCGACGTGCTCCAGCGCAACCTCCAGGTGATGGACTCGACGGCGATCTCGCTGTGCCGAGACAACCGGCTGTCCATCGTCGTGTTCGACATGCGCCAGAGCGGCAACATCCGACGCGCCGTGATGGGCGAGGACATCGGCACGCTGGTCGCCGACGACGACGTGGCCCGCTGACGCTGCAGACGCCCTGACCGGAAATAGGGGAAGACCATGGTCAACGACGTGCTCTCGGATCTCGACTCCGGCATCGTGAAGGCCCAGGACGCGCTCAAGCGCGAGCTGGCCAAGGTGCGAACCGGGCGGGCCAACCTCGCGCTCCTCGACGGAGTGCGCGTCGAGTACTACGGCACGATGACGCCGCTGAACCAGGTGGCGTCGCTGGCGGTGGCCGATCCGCGGCTCATCACCGTCAAGCCGTGGGAGAGGAAGCTGTGCCCCGAGATCGAGAGCGCCATCCGCGCGGCGAACCTCGGGCTCAACCCCTCCTCCGACGGTGAGATCGTGCGCCTGCCGATCCCCGCGCTCACCACCGAGCGGCGCAAGGAGCTGACCAAGGTGGTGAAGCGCATCGGCGAGGACGCCAAGGTGGCCATCCGCGGCGTGCGGCGCGACACCAAGGAGATGCTCGAGTCGCTGGCCAAGGACGGCGACATCTCCGACGACGACAGCGACGTCGGCCTGAAGAAGATGCAGGACGCCGTGGACAAGGCGATCGCCAAGGTGGACGAGATCATCGGCAAGAAGGAAGCCGAGATCATGGAGGTCTAGCGCCCCGTCAGGGACGCCCTTGGAGACAGATTGACGGCGGACGCGGCCACGCGGTTCGGCAGGTACGACCTCCTGGCCCATCTCGCCACCGGCGGGATGGCGGAGATTTTCCTCGCTCGCGCCGAGGGCGCCGCCGGCTTCGCCAAGCTCGTCGTCGTCAAGCGGCTGCTCGAGTCGCTCGCCGGCGAGCCCGAGTACGTCGAGATGTTCCTCGACGAAGCGCGGATCGCCGCGCGCCTGTCGCACACCAACGTCGTGCAGTGCCTCGACCTCGGCGAGGTCGACGGGCGCTACTTCATGGCGATGGAGTACGTCGCCGGGCTCTCGGTGGCGCAGGTGGGCAAGCTGGCGACGCGGCGGCTCGGCAAGGTGCCGCAGGAGATCGCCGCCGGCATCGTTGTGCAGGCGGCCGCCGGGCTGCACTCGGCGCACGAGCAGCGCGCCCCCGACGGCACGCCGCTCGGCATCGTGCACCGCGACGTCTCGCCGCAGAACCTCCTGTTGACGAACGAGGGGATCGTCAAGCTGGTGGACTTCGGCATCGCCAAGGCGGCGGGCCGCGCCACCAACACCCGCGCCGGGGTGATCAAAGGGAAGTTCGGCTACCTCTCGCCCGAGCAGTGCGTGGGCGAGGCGATCGACCGTCGCAGCGACGTGTTCGCCCTCGGCATCGTGCTGTTCGAGCTGTGCACCTCGCGGCGGCTGTTCAAGCGCGGCAGCACCCTGCACACCTACGAGGCGATCGCGAGCTGCCAGGTCCCCGACCCACGCTCGCTCAACCCGGCGATCGCGCCGCCCGTCGCCGCGGTGATCAAGCGCGCGCTGGCGAAGGGCGCCGGCGAGCGCTTTCAGACGGCCGAGGAGTTCGGCGGCGCGCTCGAGGAGGCGATGCGGCGAAGCGCGCTCGACGGCACCTCCACCGCGCTCGCGACGTTCCTCGAGCGCCACTTCGCCCCCGAGCTGGAGCAGCAGCGTGCGCTCGTGGAGCAGGCCGATCGCGGCGCGCTGCGCGGCCGGAAGAAGGTGGCGCAGGAGGACGCGGCGCCGGAGATGGAGGCGGTGGACGATCCCGCCGACAACGAGCCGACGACGGCGTGGGCGGGCGAGGCGACGGCGATCGACGCCGACGATCACGCCGAGACGGTGATGGACGACGCGCCGCCCGGGTTCGGCGAGGGCGAGGCGACCTCGCTCGACGAGGACCTGCCCGACGACGAGCACACCGTCGAGGGGGGGCCGTTCGCGCTGCCCCCCCCCGCGCCCGCTTCCGTGCGGCGCCGGACGATGCCGCCCCCCATCCCCGTGGAGCGGCCGGATCCACCGCCGACGGCGGGGCCTGCGACCCAGCGAACCCCCGCCGTCGCCACGCGCCCGTCGCCGATTATTGCAATGCATCACGCCGACGCTGCGGCGCAGCAAATGCCCGACCCGCCGACGCGCGCCTCGGGTACGGCCGAGGCGGCGACCCGCGCGGTGGCGACCGTCGAGCCGGTCACGCGCTCGGTGCCCGCGCCTCCGCCGCGGCGGCACCGCGTCGTCGTCGTGCTCGGCGTGGCGGCGGCCCTCTCGCTGATCGCGGCGCTGCTCTACCTGCTCATGGCGTAGCCGAAAGCTCGACCGGCGCGCCGCCCTGCTGGAGCGATCGCTGCGCTGCAGCAAGCACGCGCACCACCGCGAGCCCCTCGGAGGCGCCGCTGCGCGGCGTGGCCCCCGAAGCGATGCACGACACGAAGTGTCCGCACTCGAGCGCGAGCGGCTCGGCGCCGTCGATGCGCGGGATGTGGATGTCGCCCTGGCGGATGGAGAGGTACTGCGCGAAGTCGGAGAACTCGGGCGGGCGGTCGTAGCCCTTGTCGTAGATCTTGAGCTTCTCCGTCGGGTGCGCGTCGTCGAACTCGACCATGCGCCGGGAGCCGACGATGGTCATGCGACGCTCCTTGCGCGGGTCGAGCCAGGAGAGCTGCACGTGCGCCATGCGCCCGTCGGCGAACTCCATCGTCATGAACACCACGTCCTCCACGCCCTTCTGGAGGTAGCCGTGGCCCTGCGCGGCGACGCGCGCGGGGAGCGCGCCGAGGAGGTGGAGGATCATCGAGACGTCGTGCGGGCCGAAGCTCCACAGCGCGCTCTCGTCGCGGCGGAGGCGGCCGAGGTTCACGCGCGTGTTGTAGACGTAGTAGATGTCGCCGACCGTGCCGTCGGCGAGGAGCGCGTCGAGCTTGTGCATCACGGGGTGGTGGACCATGAGGTGGCCCACCATGAAGACGCGGCCCGACGCCGCCGCGGCGCGCGCCACCGCCTCCGCGTCGGCGACGGAGAGCGCCATCGGCTTCTCGACGAGCACGTGCTTGTTCGCGGCGAGGGCGGCGAGCGCCTGCGAGGCGTGGAGCACGGCCGGGGTGGCGAGCACCACCGCGTCCACGTCGTGGGCGGCGAGCGCCTCGTCGAGGTGGGTGAGGCCGCGCGCGCGCGGGGCGAGCGCGAGCGCCTTTGCGCGCGCCCCCTCGTTCGGCTCCACCACCGCCACCAGCTCCGCGCCCCGCAGCGAGGCGAAGGCGCGCACGTGGTTGATCCCCCAGTAGCCCGTCCCGACGACGGCGATCCGCGCGCTCATGGCGAGAAGAAGCTCCGCACGCTGGCGATGACGTGCTCCTTCTGCGCGTCGTCGAGGTCGGGGTGCACCGGGATCGCCAGCGCTTCGCGGCACGCCGCCTCGGCGCGCGGCAGGTCGCCGGCCACGCTCCCGAGCGACGCGAAGCAGGGCTGGAGGTGCAGCGGGCTCGGGTAGTAGACCTCGCTCTCCACGCCTCGCTCGCGGAGGTGCGCCCGCAGCGCGTCGCGGCGCCCGGTGCGGAGCACGAACTGGTGCCAGGCGTGGCCCGACACGTCGGCGGGCAGCGCGAGGTCGCCCACGCCGGCGAGCGCCTCGCGATAGAGCGCCGCGTTGGCGCGCCGCCGCGCGTTCCACGACGGCAGGTGCGGCAGCTTCACGCGCAGCACCGCCGCCTGGAGCGCGTCGAGGCGGAAGTTCCCGCCGACGACGTGGTGGGTGTACTTGGGGCGCGAGCCGTGGGCGCGCAGGAGGCGGAGCCGGTCGGCGAGCGCCGCGTCGTCGGTGAGCACCGCGCCGCCGTCGCCGAGCGCGCCGAGGTTCTTCGAGGGGAAGAACGACAGCGTCGCCATCGCGGCGCCTCGCCCGAGGTCCGCCGCGCCGATCGCCTGCGCGCCGTCCTCGATCACCGGCAGGCCGCTCGCGGCGAGCCGCGCCACGTCGCCGCGCCGGCCGAACAGCGCCACCGGCAGGAACGCGCGCGTGCGCGGCGTCACCCGGCCGAGGGCGTCCTCGGCGTCGAGGTTGAAGTCGGGGCCGACGTCGGCGAAGACCGGACGCGCGCCGACGCGGGCGACGCACGAGGCGGTGGCGAAGAACGAGAAGGCGGTGGTGATCACCTCGTCGCCCGGGCCGATCCCGAGCGCCATCACGGCGGCGAGCAGCGCGTCGGTGCCCGACGAGACGGCGACGCAGTGTGCTGCGTTGCACAGATGCGCGCACTCCGCCTCGAACGCCTCCACCTCGGCGCCGAGGATGAAGCGCCCCGAGTCGATCACCCGCGCGAGGGCGAGGTCCAGCTCGGCGCGCAGCGGCGCGTGCTGGCGAGAGAGGTCGAGGAGCGGGACGCGCATCGAGGCGGACTCTACGTCCGCGACGGGAAAGCGCAAAGCGCCGACGCGCGGCGACGTGGCCTGGGCGACCCTTCCTTCTGATCCGATTTCGCGACCTGCCGGTTCGGCGGGGAGCGGTCGCGCGCTTGCGCCGCGCTTCTCGCCGTCGGAGACTGCCGGCCATGCGATGCGACGTCGTCATCGTCGGTGGCGGGATCGTCGGCCTCGCCACCGCGCGGGCCATCGCCCATCGCTGGCCGGGCCGCTCGCTGCTCGTGCTGGAGAAGGAGCCGCGCGTCGCCGCGCACCAGAGCGGGCGCAACAGCGGCGTGATCCACTCGGGGCTCTACTACCGTCCCGGCTCGGTCAAGGCGCGCCTCGCCGTCGAGGGGGCGCGGCGAATGGTCGCGTTCTGCCGCGAGCACGGCGTCGCGCACGCGATCACCGGCAAGGTGGTGGTGGCGACCTGCGAGCGCGAGCTGCCGGCCTTGACGGAGCTGGCGCGGCGCGGGCGGGAGAACGGCGTGCCCGGCGTCGAAGAGATCGGGCGGGAGCGCCTCGCGGAGATCGAGCCGCACGCGCGCGGGGTTCGCGCGCTGTGGGTGCCGGGGACCGGCGTGGTGGACTTCGCCACCGTCGCCGGGAAGATCGTCGAGCTCTTGCGCGCCGCCGGCGCCCAGGTGCGGCTCGGCGTGCGCTTCCTCGCGCTGCGCCGCGACGGCGATCGCGCGATCGTCGCCACCACCGACGGCGAGATCGAGGCGCGCGCGGTGATCAACTGCGCCGGGCTGCACTCCGATCGCGTGGCGGCGCAAAGCGGCGATCGCCCCGACGCGCGCATCGTCCCCTTTCGCGGCGAGTACTACCGCCTCGCGCCCGACGCCGAGTCCCTCGTCCGCGGCCTGATCTACCCGGTGCCCGATTCGCGCTTCCCCTTCCTCGGCGTCCACTTCACCCGGCTGGTCGGAGGCGGCGTGGAGGCCGGCCCGAACGCGGTCCTCGCCTTTTCGCGCGAGGGCACCTCGCGCGCCGCGTTCGACCTTGGCGACGCGCTCGCCACCCTCGGCTACGGCGGCTTCTGGCGGATGGCCGCCCGCCACGCGCGCACCGGCCTCTCCGAGCAGTGGCGCTCGATCTCGAAGCGCGCCTTCGTGCGCGCGCTGCGGGTGCTGGTGCCGGAGATCGAGACGCGCCACCTCGCCGCGGGCGGCGCCGGCGTGCGCGCGCAGGCCCTCGCCCCCGACGGTGCGCTGGTCGATGACTTCCGCATCGTCCGCGGCGCGCGCGCCGTCCACGTGCTCAACGCGCCGTCGCCGGCGGCCACGGCCTCGCTGGCGATCGGCGAGCGGATCGCCGACCTCGCCGCGGAGCTGGTCGAGGAGTGAGCACGGCGCCGGACGACGCGTCACCGCGGCGACGGTGGCTGCCGGGCGCGCTCATGGCGCTCGCGGTGCTGGGCGCGCCCATCCTCGTCGGAAAATCGCTCTGCCAGCGCGACGTGATCCGCTTCCACTACCCGCTCAAGCTGCTCGTGCGCGAGCGGCTCCTCGCGGGCGAGCTGCCGCTGTGGAACGCGCGCTCGGGCCTCGGGCGGCCGCTGCTCGGGATGATCCAGCCGGCGGCGCTTTACCCGGGCAACCTGCTGCTCGCGCTGCCCGCGCCGCTCTGCCTCGACCTCTACTTCACGCTCCACCTGCTCGTGCTCGCGCTCGGCGTGCGGGCGTGGCTGCGGCGCCTCGACCTCGACCCGACGGCGGCGGCTTTCGGCGGGGCGGTGGCGGCGCTGTCGGGCTACGTCGCCTCGGGGCTCGGGCGGAACTGCGCCTACGTCGTCGGCGCGGCGTGGGTGCCGTGGGCGCTCGAGGCGGCGGCGAGGGCGCTCGCGCCGGCGACGAAGCGCTCGCTCGCCGGGGCGGTGGCGCGCCTCGGCCTTTTCCTCGCGCTGGCGCTCCTCGGCGGCGATCCGCAGGCGGTGTTCTTCGCCGCGCTCCTCGGGGGCGTGCAGGCGCTCTCGGCGCCGGACCGGCGTCGCGTGGCGCAGGCCTTCGCCGTGCTCGCGGCGGGCGGCCTCCTCGCCGCGCTGATCGCCGCGCCGCAGCTCCTTTCGGGGCTCGAGGCCGCGGGCGTCGGACGGGCCGGCGGCGTCTCCGTCGGGGACGCGCGCCACTTCGCGCTCCACCCGTCGCGGCTGCTCGAGCTCGCCTGGCCGGGCGCGTTCGGCACGCCGACGGGCGATCGCTGGTTCGTCTCGACGCTCTACGACGAGGGCGAGGGGGCGTACCAGGAGCCGTTCGCGGCCGGCCTCTACCTCGGGCTGGCCACGCCCTGGCTCGCCGTCGCCGCGCTCGCTCGCGGGCGACGGCGGATCGACCTCCTGCTGGCGCTCTGCGTGGTCTTCTTCCTCGGCGTCGCGCTCGGCCCGCACCTGCCGCTGTGGGAGCCGTTCTTCCGCTTCGTCCCGGGCGCGCACCAGTTCCGCTATCCCGAGAAGTACCTGTTCGTCGTCACGCTGTGCGCGGCGGCGCTTTCGGCCCGCGGCCTCGACGCGGTGGCCGCGGCGCCGCGTCGGGCCACCGTCGTCGCGGCCTCCCTCGTCGCGCTTCTCGCCGCGGGCGCGCTCGCCGCGGGCCCGCGG
>JAJXSP010000497.1 GCA_021784515.1 Myxococcales bacterium
CGACCGCAACAAGAACGGAAAGATCGAGACGTCGAAGGACGTCAACGGCGACGGCATCATCGAGACGGACTGCAACGGCGACGGCCAGCCCGACGACATCGACAGCGTCAAGGCGAAGCCCTGCACCAACAACATGCCGCAGGAGTTCTACGGCCTCGACGACGAGTGCATCCTGATGACCACCAACACCGGCAAGCTGGACGGTTGGGGGCGCCCGCTCGCGCTCGGTCCCGGCGCGAAGGACTTCGGCCCGTCGGACGTGTGGGCCGGCCTCTTTCAGACCAAGCAGGTCTTCCGCATCGACGGCACCACCGGCCTCACCAAGGACATGACCACGGTGCCCAGCCAGCCCTATGGGTTCGTGATCGACTCGAATGCAATTGGCTGGTACGCCAACCTCGGCGCGGGCGGCGGCTACTGGGACACCAAGAACCCGAAGAACGTGGGGGCCATCCGCCAGAGCAACCTCGGGCAGTCGAGCTACGGCATCGGCATGGACCGCGATCAGAACATCTGGTTCGGCGGCGGCGCCTCCCGCTACACGCCCAACCGCAAGGGCAACTTCAATGACCTCGGACAGGGCTTTTGGACGGTCTTCCAGGGCGCGGCCGGCTCCGGCGTGGCCGTGGACTCGCGGTCCCAGAACACCTATTTCGCCTATTTCGCGGGCAGCAACCTGTACCAGATTCCGGCATCGCTGGTGCCGCTCCCCAATGGCGCGGATCAGACCTGCTCGCCGGGCCAGGGGATTTGCGCCAACATCAAGTTCAACTCGGTGAAGGTCTTCGGCGGCAGCGGCAAGGGCGTGGACATCGCCGCCGACGGCAACGTGATGGTGACGTCGAGCGGAACGGCGGGCATCCAGCGGGTGAAGGTGGACGCGATGGGCAACATGACGATGCCCGACCTGCAGAGCCCGGCGCAGGGCAACAACAAGTGCCCGACGGGCGATTTCTGCCAGAACAACGACCACGGCTCGATGTCGCCGTACACCTATTCGGACTTCACGGGATACGGCCTGCGCAACTACACCCGACCCTCGGGCTACTGGAGCTACATCGTCAAGGGCTGCGTGGACGTGGACAACACGCCGACCGACACGAAGTGGATCGCCATCAAGTTCATGGCCGACGAGCCGCTCAGCACCAAGGTCACGGTGAAGGCGCGCAGCGGCGACAGCGCCACGCCCGACCACACCTGGGGCCAGTGGACTCCCAATCAGGCAGCCTCGCCGGTGGATCTGGTCAACGGCGTGGTGTTGAATCCGAACGTGGTGAATGGGATGACGATGGTCGGCGACGGCTACCTGCAAATCGAGGTCGACCTCGCCACCACCGACAAGAACGTGACGCCGCGCCTCCGCTCCGTCGAGGTCACCTTCGAGTGCCCCGCCGGAATCGGCTGATCTCCCCTGATCTCCCGCCTCTCCCGATCATTCCCCAACGCTATTTCGCTGGAGCCACACCGCCGTCGGGCGCGGCGGCGTGGCGCTCGCGCACCTCGCACACGCACGCGGGGCAGCGCGGCTCGGGGCGCGCGGCGAGCGCCTTCACCGCCGACTCGAGGGAGGCGAGGCGCGCCTCCTCGGCGCCGGCGCGATCACCGAGGCGGGCCAGATCGGCGCGCGTCGCCTTCGCCTGCTCCGACAGATCCTTGATCCCGCCGGGCAGCGTCTTCAGGCTGCCCACGCCCGCCTCGACGGCGTCGAGCCCGTGCGCCAGCGCCTCGGTGTTGGCGCGCACCGCCTGCGTCTCGGCCCCTGCGCGCGCCAGCGAGTCGGAGAGCAACCTGCCCTGCCGCCCCAGCGCGGTGTTCATCTGGTTCACGATCTCGCGCGCCTTGCGCTGCTCCTCGGGCGGCAGCCCGTCGACGAGGTCGTGGATCGAGCCGGCGGTCGACTGGATCGACTCGAGGTTTCGCCGCTGCTCGGAGAGCAGCGCCTCCTGCTCGCCGTTGCGGAGCGCGAGGTGGCAGAACTGGAGGAGGCCGAGCGCGCGCTCGCTCGCGCGCTTCTCGGCGTCGAGGTACACGTAGCAGCTCGCCGACAGCACGAGCAGGCAGAGCGTGCCGACGACGATCGCGAAGTAGCGCACCGGCGAGGAGCGGTGGCGCTCCAGCGCCGCGCGCAGCCGCTCGCCGATGCCGCGCGCCGAGACCTGCCGCGTCGACAGCAGCACCACCAGCTTCTCGACGTGGCTCGCGCCCGCCAGCGCCACGACGAGCACGGTGACGACGATGAAGAGCGGCTGGCGCGAGAGGATCCGCTCGGTGATCCGCGCCTGGCGCGCCTCCACCTCCGGGAGCGTGGCGACGCTGCCGTCGATGACGCACTGGCCGCGCGCGAACTCGACGTGGCCGGGTCCGCCGCAGCCGGCAGCGACGGCGAGGGCGACGAGCGCGAGCCGACAGGCGGCGAGCGCGATCGATCGCGGGACAGGGCGCGCGGGGAATCGGAGCAAGGGGCACCTCGGGGCGTGAGCGGTCCGGCCGGTAAAACCATCGTGCCAGCGCGATGGCCGCGCGGCCAGCCGGCGCCGGCGGGACAGAGCGTAAATCGTTTGAGCACAAACGATCTAGACGGTCGCATCGCCTGCCAGGGGCAGCGCCACCGGCAGGCCGCCTTCGCCGCGCGCGGGCGAGGTCGTCAGTAGACGTAGCGGAGGGCGAGGGTCAGCACGTGCTGCGCGGTGCCGCGGTCGGCGACGGTCATCGTCGCGTCGCGGGGCGAGGTGTCCTCGAAGTGGGTGCGCAGGATCCGGTAGTCGTAGCCCGCGACCGCGAGGAGATCGCCGCCCTGCCGCGCGAGCAGCCCGAAGGTGAGCGCGCCGCCGGCGTCCAGTCCCCAGGTGGTCGAGGAGGTGCCGTCGGCGAGGGTGGCCTGCTGCGTGGCCCAGGCGGGGAAGAGCCCGCTCACGTGCATGCCGAGGCCGATCGGGCACGCGCCGATCCGGGTCAGCTCGGCCACGTCGAGGCGCAGCCCGGCCGAGACGCCGAGCACGCGCTGCGACGGCAAGAGCAGCGAGGGGGCGAGCTGCACCGCGTCCAGCTCGAGGGTGCCGCCGACGCGCAGGCCGAGATCGACCCCGCCGCGCCCGGGGAAGTGCAGCCCGGCCACGAGGCCCGCGTCGACGACGTGCGACTGGATCGCGAGGTTGATGGTGGTGCCGTCGGGCGCCTGGTAGCGCACGCCGGAGGCGCCGGCCCACTCGTAGTCGCCTTCGAGGCCGAGGCGGAAGACGCGGCCGATCGATCGCAGGTAGCCGAGGTGGGCCACGGCGGCGACGGCGGTCATGTCCAGCTCGTGGCTCGACAGCGCGTCGGTGCCATTGGAGACGAGGCGCTGGCGCCACAGCGAGACGCCGCCGCCGGCCGAGACGGAGAAGTGGTTGGCGGAGTGGCGCTCGACGAGCGGGGGCGGCGGCGCGGCGGCTTCGACGACGGCGGCCGGCTCGCCCTCGACGGCCATCGCGATCGCCGCGGTGGACGGCGCGGCCGCGGGTGCGGTGGCCGCGGCGGCCAGCCAGGCGTGCTCGCCGCCGCCGACGTCGACGAGGAGCCAGCGCCCGTCGGCGCTGCGACGGACGAGGTGCACCACCTCGCCACGCCGAAGCATGCCGGTGACCACCGCCGAGTCCGAGGGGTGGCCACGCAGCTCGACGCGATCCGCGGCGATCGCGATCCGCGCGCCGTCGCCGTCGTGGAAGCGCGAGTCGGCGACCCACACCTCGGGCCGCACGCCGCGCCGGTGGGCGAGCGGCGCCCCGTCGTCATGGTCGTTCGCTCCGTCGTCGGGCCCGCGCTGCTCGCGCAGCTCGCTCGTCGGCACCCAGCCCTCGCCGCGCGCCGTGCGCACGCGCGTCCACTCGCCGTCCTGTGTGCGGCCGATGGCGGGGAGGCGGCGACCGGCGGGCACGCGATCGACGACGCGCGCGCTGTTGGAGGGATGGGAGCGCAAGAGGAGCGCGATCCGCGTCTCGACGTGCGAGGCGGCGGCGGGCGCCCCGAAGAGCAGCACGCCCACGAGGACGGCGAGCAGGAGACGCACGGCGCCGCTCAGGGCCCGATCAGGAATAAGTTGATCAGAGATCGCCGTTGAGGCGCGCGATCCGGCGAGGAGCGACGAG
>JAJXSP010000498.1 GCA_021784515.1 Myxococcales bacterium
TCCCGTCGTGCGTGATCAGCGCCGACTGCCCGGACGGCCTGTCGTGCTGCCATCACGCCTGCGTGGACACCACCTCCGACGTCGCCAACTGCGGCGTCTGCGACACCGCGTGCGTCGTCGCCCACGGCGTGCCGCAGTGCACGCGCTACTGCGGCGTGCTGCTGTGCGATGCCGGCTGGGGCGACTGCGACCAGGTGGTCGTCAACGGCTGCGAGGCGAACCTGAGCCAGGACGCGAAGAACTGCGGCGCCTGCGGCCACGCCTGCGGGCCCGATGCGCCGGTGTGCCGCGACGGGATCTGCGGCGGCAAGCCGGGCGACTGCCCGATCGGACTCACGCGCTGCAACGGGCAGTGCGTGGATCTCACGACCGACCTCAACGACTGCGGCGCCTGCAACGTCGCGTGCAAGGGTGGCGGCC
The DNA here is from genome assembly GCA_021784515.1 of Myxococcales bacterium. GTDB lineage: Bacteria > Myxococcota_A > Polyangia > Palsa-1104 > SHYY01 > SHYY01. The sequence goes on from JAJXSP010000498.1 coordinate 421, forward strand.
ACTTCAACCCGACGTGCGTGGCCGGGAAGTGCGGCGGGGCGTGCGTGGCGCCGTGGCTCACCTGCACGATGAACCAGCCGTGCGCGGTGAACAGCTGGATCGACGGCGCCAACTGCGGCGCGTGCGGCAGCCCCTGCCCCGGCGGCCAGATCTGCTTCGCCGGCCACTGTTTCATGCCCACCGACGACGGAGGACCGCCGCAGCCGGTCTCCGACGGCGGCGATCAGGGCGGTGTCGACGGGGGATGCGCGTTCAAGGTCCCGCCGGCGTGCCAGGCGGGCACCGATCCGGAGAGCAACGCGCCGTGGGTGGTGTGCTCGTCGAGCTGCCTCGGCGCGTGGATCTCGGCCACCGGCAACGGCGGCAGCTACCACCCGCTCCAGATCTGCACGACGCTCGGCTACAAGAGCGTGTTCGGCCCCGCCGCCAACTGCGCCAACGCGTGCGGATCGTGCGGCGAGGCGCCCGGGTCGTGCAACGCCCCGCACAGCTTCCCTGTCAGCCCGTTGGCCCCCTGTGGCAACGACGCCAACGGCACGATCTACTGCGGCCCGCTCAGCTGGGGCTGCAGCCCCTGATCACGGCAGGTGGCTCGTCGCCTCTGACTCGTGTTTAGCCCTTTTTCGCCGGCGCGCTTCCGCTCGGTCTCCCGGCGGGCGATAGTGCGCACCCCATGGACGCCGTCTTCGCGCACCGGATCCAGTTTTCGTTCACCGTGATGTTCCACTACCTGTTCCCCATCCTGACCATGGGGCTCGGGGCATTCATCGCGTGGTTCTCGACGCTGGCGCGCTTTTCCGGCCGCCCGCTCTACCACCGCACCGCCGAGTTCTGGGGCCGCATCTTCGCGCTCAATTTCTCCCTCGGCGTGGTCACCGGCATTCCCCTCGAGTTCGAATTCGGTACCAACTGGAGCCGCTTCTCCGCTTTCGGCGGCAGCGTCTTCGGCCAGGCGCTGCCCCTGGAGGGCGTCTATGCCTTCTTCCTCGAATCGGCATTCCTCGGCCTGTTCCTGTTCGGCGGGCAGCGGGTCGGCCCGACGGTGCGCTGGCTGGCCGGCCTCGGCGTGGCGGCGGGCTCGCTCCTCTCCGGCTATTTCATCGTCGCCACCAACGCCTGGATGCAGCACCCGGTCGGCTATTTTCGCGACGCGACCGGCGCCCTCCAGCTCGAATCGTTCTGGAGCGTGCTGCTCAATCCGTGGGCCGGCTGGCAATACGCCCACGCGGTCAATGGCGCGCTCGTCACCGCGGCGTTCGTCATCGGGGCCATCGGCGCCCTGTACCGCCTGCTCGACCGCCACGAGGAGTTCTCCCGCCTCGCCCTGAAGACGGCCGTGATCGGCGGCGCGATCTTCTCGCTCACGCAGGCATTCCCGACGGGCGATATGGGCAGCAAGAACGTGGCGCGCTCGCAGCCGGTGAAGCTGGCCGCGATGGAGGGGCTGTTCGCCAGCGAAGCGGGGGCGCCGCTCGCCATCCTCGGAATGCCCGACGTGGAAAACGCGCGATTGATCGACCCCATCTTCGTCCCGGAGGCGCTCTCGTTCCTCGCCTACGGCCAGCGGCGCGCCGAGGTGGCCGGGCTGGTCGCCTATCCGCGCTCGCTCTGGCCGCCCGTCGAGCTGACCTATTACGGCTATCACATCATGGTCGGACTCGGGACGATCTTCATTGCCATCATGTTCGTTGGTGTGTTGTTGCTGCGCGGCGCGAGGCTTTATCGCGCGCGCTGGTATCTCTGGATATTGATGCTCTCCCTGCCATTCCCCTATATCGCCAACGAGACCGGCTGGATGGTCGCCGAGGTTGGCCGGCAGCCGTGGCTCGTGCAGGGGCTCCTCCGCACCAGCGACGGCACCTCGACCAATGTCGCCGCCGGCGAGACGATCTTTACCCTGCTCGGATTCGCCGGGATCTACCTGGCGCTCGGACTGCTCTTCCTGCTCCTCGCCGGCCGGCTGATCGCCCGCGGCCCCGGCCCCGAGCAGCCGCGCGCTCCCGGCGCAGCGCCGTCGACGGAGGTGCAGGCGTGAACGTGGTGTGGTTCTGGGTGCTCGCGGCGATGCTGACCGCCTACGCGGTCCTCGACGGGTTCGACCTCGGCGTCGGCGCGCTCCACGTGTGGATCGCCCGCGGCGACGGAGAGCGGCGGGTGGCTCTGAATTCGATCGGGCCGGTCTGGAACGGCAACGAGGTGTGGCTGATCGCCGCCGGCGGAATGCTGGTGGCGTCGTTTCCCAGGGTCTACGCGGCGGGATTCAGCGGGTTCTACCTCGCATTGATGGTCGTGCTGTGGTTGTTGATCCTGCGCGGCGTCTCGATCGAGTTCCGGGGGCAGTTCGCAAACCCGTTGTGGCGCGCCTTCTGGGACGGCTGCTTCACCGTCGGAAGCCTGCTCCTCGCGCTGCTCCTCGGAGTGGCCCTCGGGAACGTCCTGCGCGGCCTCCCGATCGACGAGCGCGGCCAGTTCTCCGGCTCGTTCGGACTCCTCCTCAACCCCTATTCGCTGCTCACCGGAATCCTCGCGGTCGCGGTGCTCGCCTGGCATGGGGCCAATTACCTCGCGACGAAGTCCGAAGGCGCCTTGTACGCGCGCGCCCGTCGCTGGAGCGCCGTCCTTTTGTGGGCCGTGATCGCGCTGGTCGCCGCCAGCACCGCCGCGACCTTCGCCCTGCGCGCCGACCTCCGCCCGCATTTCGACCGGCGGCCCTGTTTCTACGCATTTCCCGCGCTCGCCCTGGCGTCGCTCGCCGCCGGCGTGTGGGCCCGTCGCGGCGATCGCGCCCGCGCCGCCTTCCGCGCCTCCACAAGCGCGATCGTCGGTCTCCTCGGCGCCGCTGCCGCGAGCGTCTTCCCGGCGCTCCTCCGCTCGACGATCGCGCCGGAGTACAGCCTCACCGTCGACAACGCCGCCTCCACGCCGCACGCCCTCCTGAGCGCCTTCCTCGCCAACGTCGTCGGCATGATCGCGGTCGTCGTCTACAGCGTCTACGTCCATCGGACCTTCCGCGGGACGGTCCGGATCGACGACGAACACGGCTACTGAACCGCCGGATCCGTCTACGGCGCCCCCGCCGCTGCGCGCGGCATGCCATAGTTCACCCCATGTCGCCGGTCGATCCACCCGCTCCCCCCGATTCCAACACCAGGCTCAACGCAGGCGAGGACCACGCCGTCCCCGTCGTCGAGGAGCCCGAGTACGAGTCGATCGACGCGTTCGCGGAATACCTCGTGGACGACGATCGCACCACATACCGGGCGGCCGAGCTCGTCGTGCTGGCGCGGCGCACCAAGCTTCCGCGCGAGGCGGTCGCCAGCGCTCTGGCCGACTACGGCTTCACGCAAGCCGGGCGATCACCCTATTGACGCTCAGGTAGGTTGCCTTATCGGCGGTTTCGGCTTCGCGGCGCCCGCGGTCGCCTGGGGGGTGCCGGCGCCGTTCGGCCTTTGCCCGCGGCGCCGCCTCGGCCGCCTTCGCAACGCGTTTTTCTCCACGGGTGCGGCAGCGGCTTTCGCGGGGCCCGCCGGCGGCTGCGCGCGAGGAGCGGGAGGTGCGCCGGGCGTTCCGCTTCGCCTGCCCTTCCCCCCGGCGCTCGCGGTGCGCGGCGGCTCTCTCGAAGCGGGAGGGGAAGGGCCGACCTTGAGGCCGAGATGCTCGCGCCTGCGCCGCTCATCCCGCTTCGCCTCGTTG
>JAJXSP010000499.1 GCA_021784515.1 Myxococcales bacterium
TCTGCGCGTCGGCGCCGACGTCGGCAACGCCTGCCGGAAGGTGCGCTCGCCCGAGGACATCGGGGCGCTTTTGGCCCGCTCGCCGCGTCCGTTCGCGCCTCCCGCCGAGCAGCGCGCGGCGGAGGGCGCCGAGGAGGCAGCGACGCGCGGCGATCAGCGCGCGGCGAGCGACCGGATCAGCTCGGCCTGGCCGTCGGCGTGGTAGCTCGAGCGAACGAGCGGGCCCGCCTCGACGTGGCGCACGCCGGCGGCGAGCGCGTGCGCGCGCAGGGCGTCGAACTCCTCGGGCGGGACGAAGCGCGTCACCGGCAGGTGGCCCCGCGACGGACGGAGGTACTGCCCGAGCGTGACGATGTGCACGCCCATGCGGCCCAGATCGTCGAGCACCTCGCGGACCTCGCCCGGCTCCTCGCCGAGGCCGAGCATGAGGCCCGTCTTGGTCACCGTGCCGCGCGCCAGCGCGTGGGCGAGCACCGCGATGCTGCGCGGCCAGCTCGCCTGCACCCGCACCTGCTGCGACAGCCGCGGCACCGTCTCGAGGTTGTGGGCGAAGACGTCGGGTCGCGCGGCGAGCACGACGTCGACGGCGGCGAGGTCGCCGCGGAAGTCGCCGACCAGCGCCTCGACGGTGAGGTCGGCGCAGCGCGCCCGCACCGCCTCGAGGGTCGCCGCCCAGTGGGCCGCGCCGCCGTCGGGGAGGTCGTCGCGATCGACGCACGTGATCACCGTGTGGCGGAGCTGGAGCGAGGCGAGCATCTCGGCGACCCGCCGCGGCTCGTCGGGATCGGGCGGCAGCGGTCGGCCGTTGGGGACGTCGCAGAACTGGCAGCTCCTCGTGCAGACCTCGCCGAGGATCATGATCGTCAGCGCGCGGCGACCCCAGCACTCGCCGATGTTGGGGCAGGAGGCGCTCTCGCAGACGGTGTGCAGCCCGAGCCCGTGGACGCGCTCGCGCACTCCCATGTAGGTTTCCCCCGACGGGATCTTCGCGCGGATCCACGACGGCAGCCGCGCGCGCGGGACGGCGGCGTTGGCCGCGGCGCGGGTCTCACCGACGATCGGCAGCTTTCTCATCCGGGCTCGCGTCCCTGTCTGTCCACGCCCTCGTCGTACCCGATTTTCGCGCCGCGTGGGGCGCCGTTCAGAGCGACAGCAGGATCGGCTGCTCGATCGCCTTCCTGATCTCGCCGAGCAGCTTCGCGCCGAGCGTCCCGTCGATGATCCGGTGGTCGCAGGAGAGGGTGAGGGTCATCCGGCGGCGCGCGACGATCGTGTCGTCGGGGGCCACCACCGCGCGCTTCTCGACGGCGCCGACGGCGAGGATGCCGGACTCCGGCGGGTTGATGATCGCGGCGAACTCCCTCACACCGTACATCCCCATGTTCGAGACGCTGAAGGTGCCGCCGGTGAACTCCTCGGCGCGGAGCTTGCGGGCGCGGGCGCGCTCGATCAGGTCGCGGGTCTCGCGGGCGATCGCGCCGACGGTCTTCTGGTCGGCGGCGCGCACGACCGGCGTCACGAGGCCGTCCTCGATGGAGACGGCGACGCCGATGTCCACCCGGCCGTGGCGCACGATGCCCGTGTCGCTCCACGAGGCGTTCGCCGCCGGGAGGCGCCCGAGCGCGACGGCGAGCGCCTTGATGACGAGGTCGTTCAGAGAGACGCGCACGCCGTCCTCCCCCGCGGCCGACCTGAGCTGCGCGTGGAAGGCGACCAGCGCCTCCGCGTCGGCGTCCATCGTCACGTAGAAGTGCGGCACGGTGCTCTTCGCCTCGACGAGGCGGCGGGCGATCGTGCGGCGCATCGGCGTGATGGGGATCGTCTGCTCGCCGATCGCTTCCACCGGGGCGCGCGTCTCGACGGGGGCGGCGGCCGGCGGGGGCGGCGCGATCACCAGGTCGCGGGCAACGATGCGGCCACGCGGCCCGCTGCCGGCGACGGCTGCGAGATCGACGCCGCGCTCCCGGGCGAGCTTGCGCGCGAGCGGCGAGGCCTTCGGGCGGCCGCCGGGCGCCGGGGCGATCGCGGGAGCGGGAGCGGCGACCGGGCGCACGATCTTCTGCGTCGCCTCGCGCTCGATCGGGGCGGGCGCGGCGGCCTCGGGGGCTTTCGCGGGTGCAGCAGGCTTTTGCTGCGTCGCGGCGACGGCCTCCGCGTCCTCGCCGGGCTCGCCGACGACCGCCACCGGCGCGCCGAGCTTCACCGTGTCGCCCTCGCCGACCAGGTACTTGAGGAGCGTCCCCTCGTCCTCGTAGGGGAAGTCCATGTTCGCCTTGTCGGTCTCCACCTCGGCGATCACGTCGCCCGGGTTGATCTTCTCGCCGGGCTTCTTGAGCCACTTGCGCAGCACGCCCTCCTCCATGGTGGGCGAGAGGCGCGGCATCGTGACCATCGTCGCCATCGCTACTTGCCTCCGTCGAGGTAGAGGGTCCGGCGCACCGCCGCCACCACCTTCGGCACCGTCGGCGCGACCAGGTCCTCGAGGTGGAGGGCGTAGGGCATCGGCACGTCGAGCGACGTCACGCGCTCGATCGGCGCGTCCAGCTCGTCGAACACGCCGCGCTGCACGCGGTGCGCGATCTCCGCGCCCACGCCGTTGAAGGACCACCCCTCCTCGACGACGACGCAGCGGTGGGTTTTCGCCACCGAGCGCAGGATGATCTCCTCGTCGAGCGGCTTGATCGTCCGCGGGTCCACCACCTCGACGGAGAGGTCGTGCTTGCGCTCCAGCTCCTCGGCCGCCGCCAGCGCGAGGTGGACCATCTTCGACCACGCCACGATCGTGCAGTCGCTCCCCTCGCGCTTCACCTCGCCCCGACCGAGCGGGATCAGGTGTTCGCCCTCGGGCACCTCGCCCTGCATCCCGTAGAGCAGCTCGCCCTCGATGAACACCACGGGATCGTCGTCGCGGATGGCGGTCTTGAGGAGCCCCTTGGCGTCGGCGGGCGTGGCCGGCATCACCACCTTGAGCCCCGGGCAGTAGGTGTACATCGACTCGAGCGACTGCGAATGCTGCGCCCCGAGCTGGTGCGCCGCGCCGCCGGCGCCGCGGATGACGATCGGCACCTTGAACTGGCCGCCCGACATCTGGCGCACCTTGGCGGCGTTGTTGATCACCTGGTCGATCGCGACGAGGGAGAAGTTGAAGGTCATCAGCTCGACGATCGGTCGCAGCCCGACCATGGCCGCGCCGACGCCGACGCCGACGAAGCCGCACTCGGCGATCGGGGTGTCGATCACGCGCCGCTCGCCGAACCGCTCCAGCATCCCCTGCGAGACCTTGTAGGCGCCCTGGTAGTGGCCGACCTCTTCCCCCATCAGGAAGACCGAAGGGTCGCGGGCCATCTCTTCCGACATGGCCTGGTTGAGGGCTTCTCGGTAGCTCAGGCGCATGCCTTCTCTTCTTTTGCTGTCCTTTCGTGCGCCGTCACGACAGCCGCCGAGGGTCGATGTTCGGGTCGGAGTAGACCCATTTCCAGACGTCGTCCGGATTGGCGGGGGGAGAGGATTCGGCGAAGCGGACCGCCTCGCTCACCTCCGCCTTGACCGCCGATTCGAGGGAGACGAGCGCGTCTTCGGCGACGCCGAGCTCGAGCAGGCGCTTGCGCGCGGCGGGCACCGGGTCGCGCAGGCGCCACTGCTCGACCTCGTCCTTGGTGCGGTAGGTCGCCGGGTCGGACATCGAGTGGCCGCGAAAGCGGTAGGTCTCCACCTCGATCAGCGTCGGCTTCCGATCCTTGCGGGCGCGCTCCACCGCCTCGGCGACGCGCTCCCGCACCCGCAGCACGTCGTCGCCCTTGAAGCGATCGCGGGCGAGCGCGTAGCCCGAGGCGCGCTCGGTGACGTCGGGGACGGCGAGCGTGCGGTACAGCGGCGTCCCCATCGAGTACTGGTTGTTCTCGCAGATGAAGACGATCGGCAGCTTCCACAGCCCGGCGATCGAGAGCCCCTCGTGGAACGCGCCCTGGTTCGCCGATCCCTCGCCGAAGAAGCACAGCGTGACGTCGTCCTCGCCGCGGTACTTCGAGGCGAAGGCGACGCCGGCGGCGAGCGGCACGTGGCCGCCGACGATCCCGTAGCCGCCCAGGAAGCGGTTCT